>CAZKQE010000070.1:0-10029 GCA_964554725.1 uncultured bacterium | reverse complement strand
CGTCATGGGGCGGGCATCCTAACCCATCTCGTTCGAGGACCCGGAACGGGCGACGCCGGGGAACGAGAAGAGGAGGGCCAGGACGGCGAGTGCGCGGCAGGCCGTTCGTCAGACCAGGGCGAGCAAGAGATTGGGCGGTCCACTCCGACGCCCTCCGTTCGTGGAGAGGGTCGTGGTGGACCGCCCACCCATCGAGGTCAGCGGTACAGGTGCTTGATGCGCCCCCAGGTGGACTGCCCTGTCGGTGTCGCGCCGAAAGGCGCGATGGAGATGTTGTCCACTCCGAAGTCGTTGTCCGAACCATTGCACTCGGCCTTGAGCTCGAGCGTGGTCGACGTCGCCGTTGCCGTGAAGAGCACGCTGAAGGACGACCACGGCGCGCTCGGGTTGCCGGAACGGATGACCGCCGTCGGACCCGCCATGAACACCACGTTGCCGTCCAGCAGCGCCCGGAAGGAATCGGTCGCCGATGCCGGACTCTGATTGCGCGCATAGGAGATGTAGTCGCCGGAGAACTGGTACTGCGTCCCCACGACGAGCCCCGTGACCACCTGGAGCAGTGTGGGATCCGTCGAGACGCTCCCGAACTCGTTGAGGAGGAAACCCGGCGCGGGGTTCCCGATCCCGGCCTCCCAGCCCCAGGTGGGATTCTCGTTGCTGTTCGTCCAGCCGCCCCCCGTGGCATTCGTGGGGACAGCGGTCGCGAAGTCCCCATTGATGACCAGGTTCGCAGCGGCGGGCGAGTGTCCGAGCAAGGCGAGACCTACTGCGAGGCAAACCGACCAGCGCTTCACGAACGACCCCCTCTGGATGTCGGCCGGGGCTGACGCCCCCACCCGTGAGGAATCTCGAGACCACGGCGACGATCGCCGCCGGCGCGAATGGTCCGGTACGAGCGAGGGCGTGTCAATGGTTCGCTGGAACGGTGTTGAGCAACGCCGGAACGCGTCCTGTCATCCTCCGACCGGGATCCCGCCCGATCCCGTTCCCGGCAAAGCTCCTCTCGGAATCTCGCCGCTATTGATCTCGCTGTTCCCGACGGGAGCAGGCAATGTGACACTAAACTCCTCGCGGCGACGGGTGCCGAAACGGGCCCCGGCGGGCCGGAAGTCGCCGTGGAGGGGTGTGGGCCCGCGATCGCTCAGACCGCTGCACCCAGGTGGCCGGCGACATCCGCCGACGCCGTTACAGCATGCCCCGGGGCATGTCGGTCGTTGACACCTCTGTCCACGCCGTGGACAGGTCGGGGCGATGCCCGGCTACGACTTCACCCGCCGCATCCGGTCGAGGGCCTCGAAGCATTCCTTGTAGAGGCCGGCGCGCAGATACAAACGTGCCGCGCGGCCGAATGCCTCCCGCGCGGCCGCCGGGCGCTGCTCGGCTGCGATCATCCCGACGCCGAGCAGGGCGTCCGCTTCGATCGAGGGCTCGTGGATCCGCTTCCCATGCTGGACCGCGCTCACGTAGATCGTCAGCGCCAGGCTGTCGTCGCCGGCGGAGGTGCAGACCTTCGCGCTGCCGAGCAGTGCGACGCCCTCGCTGTACGCGTCCCCCATCTCCCGGTAGAGCACGCGCGCCTCGTCGAATGCCGCGCGCGCGGCCGGCCAGGCCTTGCTCTCGCGCTCGACATGACCGAGGAGCAGCAGGCTGTTCGCTTCCTCCACGCGGTCGCCCGACTGGCGTGCGACGAGCAGGGCTTCCAGGACGGGATGCCGCGCCTCGTCCACGCGTCCGGCGAGGAGGTGCGTGCTGGCGCTGTCCAGCAGCGGGTTCCCGAGACTCTCCTCGGCGGCCGGGCGCCCCCCGCAGCCGGCGACGAGGAGGAGCCACGCGAGCGCGACGAGGCCCGCCGCGAGCGGGGCGCCGGTTCGACGCCCTGGGCCCGCGGGCCGGCGCCGGCCGGCGCCGGTCGTGACCGCCGGAGCCGCCGCCATGGTCGCTACGGCACGCGACGCCCCGGCGACCAGGGCACGCCGGCCTCGTCGAGCCGGCGGGCGAGGGCCGGCAGGTCCACATCGGTGAGGGTGAGGAGTTCGCGGCGCAGAACGGCGAACTCGTCGCGCGCGATCGCGAAGCTCTCGCGATGCATCGTGCCCGGCCCGTAGGTCGAGTTCTGCGTCCCGGACTGTGCCACGTTGAGCCGGCGGGCGATCGAGACGGGTCCGCTGTCGGCGAACCGGTCGCGGGTCGGGAACCCGAGCAGGCGCTCGCGCAGCGCGCTCAGCCGGCGCTCGAGCGCGCGCACCTCGTCGTCGGGGACGGCATCCCGCACGGTGGACTGCATGAGCGCCTCGCGCATGCCGCGCAGCTGCCGCGCGGTCTCGTCCATCGTCGCGCGCGCGGCCTGGACGCCGCGGTCGAGGTCCGCGAGCTCGCGCACGAACGCGGCCACCTCGGCGAGCGGGGCCCCCGGCAGCCCGCGCGCGCGCAGCGGGGCGACCTCGAAGCTCTGCCGCGCTCCGAGGTCGGTGAGCACGCCGTCCACGCGCTGCGCCAGGCTCACCGTGTAGGTGCCCGGGGCCGCGAACACGCCCTGCGGCTCATCGTCGCCGGAGCTGCGTTCGCTCCAGGCGGCGACGGCCGGATAGCGAAGATCCCACGCGACGCGCTGGAAGCCCGCGGTGACGGGCCCGGTGAGGCGCCGCACGACCGCGCCCGCCGCGTCGCGCACGGTGAGCACGATCGCCGGATCCTCCTCGAGCTCCTCGAGCCGCACGGCGTCCCAGCCGATGACCGGCGTGTCGGCGCCCGACTTCTCGAGCGGCTTCTCGCGCTCGCGCCGCGCGTCCTTCCGCGTGCGCAGCTCGGCCGGGAGGTGGTAGGTGAACACCGCGCCGAACGGAGGGTTGGGGGCGGTGTAGAACGCGTCGCCCTGGCTCGCCTTCTCGCCGCCGCCGAGCGGCTGTCGCGGCACGTAGGTCCAGGCCTTCCGCACCGGGAAGAGGCGCGCCGCGCCCGTGGGCGGGGCGGCGGCGAGCGCGCGGAGCGGCGTGTAGTCGTCGAGCACGTAGAACCCGCGGCCGAACGTGGCGCACACGAGGTCGTTCTCGCGCGTCTGGATCGCCAGGTCGCGCACCGCGATGTTCGGCAGGCCGCCCTTGAGCTTGTGCCAGGTCGCGCCCGCATCCACGCTCGCGAACAGGCCGAACTCGGTGCCGGCGAACAGCAGCCGCGGCTCGACGTGGTCCTGCACGACCCGCCACACCAGGTGGCGTGCCGGCAGCGTGCCGGCGAGGCTCTTCCAGGTGCGGCCGCGATCCGTGCTCTTGAACAGATAGGGGGCGAAGTCGCCCTCCTTGTGGCGGTCGACCGCGACGTAGACCGTGCCGGCGTCGTGCCGGTCGGCCTTGATGTCGTTGACGAAGAAGTGGCTGGCGACGCCGGGCAGGCGGTCGATCTTCCGCCACGTCGCGCCGCCGTCCTCGGTGACCTGGATCAGGCCATCGTCGGTGCCGGCGTAGATCAGGTTCGCGTCGAGCGGCGACTCGGCGAGCGAGGTGATGGTGCCGAACCGGGACATCGCATTGAGGTCCCAGACCGCGTCGAAGCCCCACTTCCGCCCCATGAGCGGCATCTGCAGCCGGTCGAGCGCGCGCGTGAGGTCGCCGCTGATCGCCCGCCACGAGTCGCCGCGGTCGTCGCTCCGCCACACGCGCTGGCTGGCGTGATAGATCCGCCCCGGCGCGTGGGCGCTCACCAGGATGGGCGCGTCCCAGTTGAACCGTTCCGTGGGCTCGCCCCGCGCGGGTTGCGGCTGGATGTAGACGTTCTCGCCCGTGCGGCGGTCGTGACGCACCAGGTTGCCGCCCTGCCAGTGCGCGTAGATGACCTCGGGGTTCGAGGGGTCGGTCGCGGGCTGGTGGCCGTCGCCGCCGAGCAGGATGTACCAGTCGCTGTTGCGGATGCCGTGGACGTTGTCGGTGCGGGAAGGACCCCCCTGGGTGCTGTTGTCCTGGGTGCCGCCGTAGATGTTGTAGAACGGCGCATCGTCGTCCACCGCCACCTTGTAGAACTGGGTGACCGGGAGGTTCGGGACGAAGGTCCAGGTCTTGCCGAGGTCGCGGCTCTCGTAGAGCCCGCCGTCGCAGCCGACCAACAGGTAGTCCGGATCGTGGGGCGAGAACGCCATCGCGTGGTTGTCCACGTGCTTGTGGCGGCCCTCGATGTTCACGAACGTCCTGCCGCCGTCCTCGCTGACGTGGAGCCGCACGTCCATGTGGTAGATGCGATCGAACTGATGCGGGCTCGCGAACAGCTCCTGGTAGTAGTGGGGCCCGGTCCCGCCGGCGACGTAGTCGCTCCGCTTCTCCCACGAGCCGCCCCGGTTCGAGGTGCGGTAGACGCCGCCCTTCTTCTGCGGCAGCTCGATCGCGGCGTAGACGACGTCCGGGTCCTGCGGCGAGATCGCGAGCCCGATCTTGCCCATGACCTCCTTGGGCAGCCCCTCGGTGAGCTTGGTCCACGTCGTGCCGCCGTCGGTCGAGCGGTGGATCGCCGACTCGGGTCCGCCGTCGATCAGGGCGGCGACGGTGCGCAGGCGCTGGTGCATCGAGGCGTAGAGGACGTCGGGGTCGCGCGGGTCCATGTGGACCTCGTTGGCACCCGTGTAGGGGCCGCCGCCGAGCACCTTGGTCCAGGTGGCGCCGCCGTCGCGGGTGCGATAGACGCCGCGATCCCCGCCCGGCGACCAGAGCGGCCCCTGCGCCGCGACGTACACGACGTTCGAGTTGCGCGGGTCGACGACGATGCGCCCGATGTGCTCGGACGCCGCGAGGCCCACGTTGCTCCAGGTCTTGCCGCCGTCGACGCTGCGGTAGACGCCGTCCCCGTAGCCGACGTGCCGGCCGCTCACGTTCTCGCCCGTGCCCACCCACACGATCTCCGGATGCGAGGGGTCGATCGTCACGCAGCCGATCGAGTAGGAGGGCTGCTCGTCGAAGATCGGGGTCCACGTCGTGCCGGCGTTCTCGGTCTTCCAGACGCCGCCGCTGCCGACCGCGACGTACCACGTGTTCTGCCGCGTGGGATGGATCGCGATGTCGGCGATGCGCCCCGACATGAGCGCCGGCCCGATGCCGCGCAGCGACAGACCCTTGAAGGGATCCGCCGGCGCCGCGGCCGCGGACTTGGACGGCGTCGCCGAGGACGATTGCGCCGCGGCGGGGGAGAGCGAGGAGGCAGGCACGAGGGTGAGGGCGAGCAGCGCCGCGAGCAGTCGAACCCGGTTCATGGAGGTCACCTCCGGTCTGCGGCCAGCGGCCCCCGCGAGGCGGGGAGCCGGACGATCGAGCGCGAGTCGGCGCAGCATGCCACAACCGGGGCGGGGTGTCGCGAGGGGGGCCGTTCTCACCCCTGGCCCGAGAGCCTCGCCAGCACGGCCTGGGTCGTCCCGCTCCAGCCGAGCGGGTGGAGCGCCCTCTCCAGCGCGCGCGCGGCGACCTGGCGCCGGAACAGCTCCTCCCGCGCGGCGGCCGGGAGGTCCCACCACTCGGGCGCCGGCAGGGTCCGGTGACCGGACCGGCGCTCCCGGTAGGGGCTGGTCGCTGCCTCGAGCAGCGCCTCGCGCTGGCGCGCGGTCACGGCAGGTGCTCCTCGAGCGCCACCCCGCGACCTTCCAGGCAGCGGGCGAGCAGCGCGCGGGCGCGCACCACGTTCTGCAGGAAGGTGTTCAACGACATGGCCAGCCGGCTCGCGAGCTCGCGATCGGGCAGGAGGAAGCCCGTGTCCAGACGTGCGAGGATGGCCTCGCGGGGGCGACGCGGCAGCCCCTCGAGGCAGGCCGTGATGATGCGCAACAACGCGGGGTCGGAGGGCGGGGCGTCGTGGACCGCCGGCTCGGGCGGGTCGCTCAGGCCTTCGAACGAGAGCTCGGTGCCCAGCCGCGCCCGCCGCACCTCCTCGAGCGCCACGTTGCGCGCCACCCGGATCGCGAACCGGAGCGAGGCGTTCGGGCCCTCAAGCGTGCGGCCCCGATCCCGCGCGATCACCCACATGCGCAGGAAGGTCTCCTGCATCACCACCTCGAGGTCCACGACCCGGGCGAACCGCCGCAGGCTGTCCTGGATGGGGCGCTCGACCCACGCCATCCAGTCCGCGAATGCCGGCGCGTCCCCCTCGCACGCCGCGGCGAACCGCGCGTCCAGGCCGGCCGTGCCCTCAATCGGCATCGGGCGTCGGGGACGGGATCGTGATCTGCAGCTCCACGGTGTCGATCACCCGATCCCCCGGCGCCGTCCGGGCCCTCGTCCGGTACGAGAGAGTGACCGGGGAGAGGTTCGACCATGACCGGCCCTCCGGGACCCGGAGGGCGTAGCGGATGGTCGAGCCGCTCGGGTGCGGACCGGTGCTCGAACCGAGGTCCCTCACGTCCTCGGCCTGGAGGGGGCGCTTCGAGCCGTCCCACCCGCTGATCGTCGCCGCGGGGAGTTCGAAGGCGTCCACGGGCGCCTCGAACTCGATCACGAGCAGGTTCCCCTCGCACCGCACCACCCGACAGGTGGGAATGACGAGAGGATCCGGGTCGGGAGTGCGGGGCAGGTCGAATCCTGTGGAGGCCAAGCTGTCGCCCGCCGGCCGAGATGCCCGAAGCCGTTCGGTGAGTGAGCCCATGGCCAGTTTGGAGAGCGTGGTCGTCCGAGACAACCCCTCGGTGGGGGCCACTGCATAGCGCGCGATCGTGAGGGACATCGCCCGGGTGTGGAGCCCGACCCCCTCGATCGAGGCCCCCTCGGGCATCTCGACCGGCAGCCGCTCGCGGCGCCGCGGAGCCCGCGGATCCACGCTCGGCTCCTCGGCGAACGCCACCAGGCTGGTGAGCCGGCTGGCGATACGATGCCGGAGCCCGCACGCCTCGATCCGTGCGTCGATCCGACTGGCATCCTCCTGCGCCGCCGCCACGTTCAGCTCGAGGTCGGCGATCGTCTCGCGTCCGAACAGGGCGCCGACCGCGATCGGCGTACGCGGCACCCCATCCCCGGTGAGCGGCGGCACGTCGATTCTCCAGATCCAGGTGTCGGCGGCGCCGGCCTGGCTGGCCCGCACCTCGAGCGAGCCGCCCGCGGGCTCGAGCTCGAGCGCCACCACCAGCGGCCGGCCGGCCATCACGTCGGTCGGCCGCGCGGGGGCCAGACTCCGGAGCGCGGAGCCCGTGATCTCGACCCCGGTCAGCAGCGGCCGCGCCGTCGCGCGCCGCAGCCGGGCGACCGCCTCGTCGAGTCGGAACTCGTCGCTGGCGATCACCTCCACGCCGCGACCGGCGCGCGCGACCGCGGCGAGCAGGGCGCGATTGGGGGCGGGACCCACGCCCACCGCATGCACGCGCGAGGCGGGTGGCAGCCGGCGCAGGATCTCGCCCACCACCTGCGCTTCGAACCCGATGAAGCCGTCGGTCACCAGCACCACCTGTCGCTGCGAAGCCTCGCGCAGGGGGCGGAGGGACGCGATGATCGCCTCCGCCATCTCGGTGGAGCCACCCGCCTCGAGCCGCTGGAGCGACTGCAGCGCCCGCTTCACCTCGTCCCGACCACCGGGCAAGGGCTTCCCGTCGGTGAGGGAGCGGACCCGGTCGGAGAAGGCGAGCAGCTCGAAGCGGTCCTCGGGCTCGAGGCCCGCGAGCAGCCCCGCCACGATCTCCTTTGCCCACCTGAGCGGCGCGCCGGTCATGGACCCGCTGGCGTCGAGGAGGATGGTCAGGTCGCGCGTCATGCCGTGCGGCGGGAGCGGAGGCGGGACCAGCGTCAGGAGGCCGTAGCGGCCGTCGTCGCCGGCGAGGCCCGCTCCCTCGACCAGCCGCGCGCCGGTGTCCTCGACGGCAGCGATCCAGCGCACGACCAGGTCATGATTCAACCTCGCCACGTGGCGAAGCCGGACGCGCACGCGCTTCCCGTCCGGCTCGCAGGCGATGTCGTGGGTGGTGGACTCGGCCGCCAGTTCCTCCGGGGGCCCGTCGGCCAGCACCAGGTCGACCTCGAGTCGGGTCGGGATGCCGCCTTCGGCATCGCGGTCCACGTCCAGCCGGCCGGCGTCCGGGACCCGGCCGTCCCTTCCCTCGTAGCGCACGCCGGTCACCGTCGGGAATCGGTACTCCCACCGTGCGGACGCTCCGTTCACGGCCGGCACGAACGCCAGCGGGTGCAGCACCTGGATCTCGACCCGTGCGGCCACCCCCGCCGGCAGCGAGCCCAGGCGCTGGGTGAACGTATCGTCGCGGTCCTGCTCCAGCAGCGCCGCCGCGCGGCCCTCGCGCATCGCCTGCTCGTAGACCTCGGCGGCCTGTTCGCGCTTCATCACCTCGGCGCGGATCACACGCTCACCGAGGTGGATCACATAGCCCAGCACGGCGCCGTCGGCCGGCAGCGGGAGCGTGTAGAGCACCTCGAGCGGCTCGTCGTAGGGATTGCGGTACGACTGGGTGAGGGTGGTACACGCGAGGCCGCCCTCGGCGTGGCCCGAGACGGAGACGGCCTCGAGGGGGTAGAGGCGGCCGTCCACGGCCACCAGTCCGGCGGGGCGATCCGCGGCAGGGTGGGGCGAACCGAACGAGGCTGGCATGGTGGGTCCTCCTGCGATCGCCGGAGTCCTGCTCCCGGACCCTCCGGGAGGATGCCGGGCCCCGGCGTCTGACACAAGGACATGACGCGAGGGGGACTGCTTGTGACAGCCGATCGCGGCGGGGTGTGTTGCGGGCCGTCCGGGGGCGGCAGGGGCCCAGCGGCCGGTATCTTGCCCCTTCCGTTCGCGCCCCGGTTCGTTCAGACTTGCGCGGTCGGTTCGCCACCGTTTCGGGATCCGGAGCGTCCAACTCCGAGGGCCGCGCGATGTACCCCATTCCCGTCCGGACGGCCGCCCGCGGGGCGGCCCGTGGCGCGAGGCCTTGAGTGCGTTTCCAAGCGCCCCACCTGAAGGCATCCAGGTGAACTCGCGCCCACGCCGCCGGTACGACCCATCGCCACGGAAACGGACCATTCGACCACCGCCACGCGCGTCGTCCGCCGGTTCGCGCCCTGGGTCAGCCGCAGCCAGTGGAGGCCGGGAGCGAGTCTCCTGCCCTCGGTGAGATCCACCGTGTGACGGCCCGCGCCGAGCGTGCCGACCTCGCGCGTGCGCACCCGCCGCCCTGCTAGGTCCAGCAGCTCCAGCCGGGCGGGCATCGCGCTCGGGATAGCGAGCAACACGTGGAGGGATCGGCCGCTCGCCGGATTCGGTCTCACGCCGTCGAGCGCGGACGCGACCGGATCCACGCCTGGCCACGTCGTCGTCCCGCGCCCGCCCCGGCTGACGCTCGAAATGCCGAATCCGGTCGTCGGCCGCGTGCTCGGCGCCTGGGTGACGCTTCAGGACGCTTCGCCCGCGACGTTCGAGTTGCTCGACCTCGCCGGGCGCCGTCCGGATTCACGCGAAGTGGGCTCGCTCGGGCCTGAGCGCATCGAGGTGTCGTTCACGCCGCGAGGCGCGCTGCCGCCCGGGATCTACATGTTCGGTCTTCGCGCTGCCGAGCGGACGCTGGTTACGAGGGTGGCGCTGCGGAGATAGCGCCAACCGGCGGCCGTGGCCCCATGGCGCCCGGCGGTGCCATGACGGCCACCCGGATCCTGATCACGGGCCTCCCGCGAGCGAAGGAAGAGCCGAAGGCGTGGCCGTGGCCGACTAGAGGGTCGCACGACGACCCCACCGGCGCTTCAGCTCCCCCCACGAGCGCTTCGCGACGGAGGTGGGCCCCCCGGCATGGAGCGCGAAGTTGTCGATGTGGATCCACCCCGCAGTAGTGAGATCCACCCGCACCGTCAGGAACGCGGCGTTGACTGGAGCGACGAACGTGCTCGACAGCAGGGTCCAGCCGGTGGTGGACGGAACTCCCGAGAAGATGGAGGTGCCGAAGGCCGAAGCACTGCTGGACAGCCCGATCTCGACCGCCCCGATGTTGGGATTGGATGTCAGGTCGCTCCAGGCATGGAACGTCACGGTGTACACGTTCCCGAGCATGACGGGGCTCGAGAGGTCGAAGCAGAACTCGTCACTCTCTCCTCGGAC
>CAZKQE010000069.1:0-10041 GCA_964554725.1 uncultured bacterium | reverse complement strand
GGCGGCCGGCTGGGCGGTGGCCGGGCTCGCGCTGGCGCTGCTCGCCGCCGCCGAGTCGGTCGCGGCGGCGCCCTGGCATCTCTCGTTCTTCCATCGCGCGGTGGGCGGGCCGGGCGCCGCCGACCGGCGGGTCAACGACTCGAACGTGGACTGGGGCCAGGGGCTGCTCGCGCTGCGCGACGAGCTGCGCCGGCGCGGGATCGGGCGCGTCCACCTGGCCTACCACGGGACGACGGACCCGGCCGTCTACGGCATCGACTACGTCCCCTACCTGGGCGGAACCCCGGGGCCCGAGAGCGAGTGGCTGGCGGTGAGCAGCTACTACCTGGTCGGGCTCTCGTCGCGGATGATGACGCCGGACGGGCGCTCGCCGTTCGTCACCTTCGACTTCGCGAAGCTGCGCGACCGGCACCCGGCGGCCCGTCCCGCGCACTGCATGTACCTCTACCGGCTGCGCTGACGGCCGGGCGCCTCAGCGCGCCGCCTCGGCCCGCAGGTACTCCTCGAGGATCTTCCGCAGGCCCACCGCGCCCACGTCGGCGACTTCGGTGACCTCGGCGTGGGTGAGCGGGGTCGGCGAGAGGCCGGTGGCGAGGTTCGTGATGCACGAGAGGCTGGCGGCCTCGCAGCCCAGCTCGGCCGCCACCGTCACCTCGTGCACGGTGCTCATGCAGGCGACGTCCGCCTTCATGGCGGCGGCCATCCGCACCTCGGCCGCGGTCTCGTAGGTGGGGCCGTGGCCGCCCATCAGCGTGCCGCGGTGGAGCGGCACCCCGGCGCGCCGCGCGGCGGCGGCGAGTGCGGCGCCGAGCGCCGGGCTGTAGTAGGAGCCGGTGCGGCGGCCGGCCCGGCGTTCGACCAGCTCGTCGGGGGTGAAGAGCCCGCGCCGGCCGATGAAGTTGATGTGCCCGGTCGCCAGCATCAGCTCGCCGGGCCGGAACGAGGCGTTGATCGCGCCGACCGCGTTCGTGAAGATCAGCGTGCGGGCGCCGAGCGCGTGCATGACCCGGGCGGCCAGCGTCACGCGGTCGAGCGTGTAGCCCTCGTAGCGGTGGCTGCGGCCGCTGAGCGTCGCCACCGGCACCCCGCACCAGTGCCCGAGCCCGAAGCGGCCGGCATGGCCCGGGACGGTCGAGGGGGGCCAGTGCGGCAGGTCGCGGGTGGCGAACAGGACCGGGTCCTCGAGCGCGTCCATGACGCCGCCGAGGCCGGAGCCGAGGGTGAACCCGACGCGCGGCGCCAGCGGCGTGCGCGCGCGAATCGCGGCGACCACGTCGGCGACGCGTTCGGCGAGGTCGTGCGAGGGCAGCCGGGGCTCGGGGGTCAGGACGGGACGCTCCTCTCTGGCGGGACGTCAGGCCCGCTCGGGGTCGTACGGCGCGCCGAGCGCGCGGGGCGGGACGGCGCGGCCGATGAATCCGGCCAGCGCGAGCATGGTGACGAGATAGGGCAGCATCTGCAACAGCTCGCTCGGGAACGCCGAGCCCTGGAGCGAGATCTGGAGCGCCTCGGCGGCGCCGAACAGCAGGCAGGCGGCGGCGGCGCCGAGCGGCGACCACTTGCCGACGATCATCGCGGCGATCGCGATGTAGCCGCGGCCGTTCGTCATCCCGTCCGTGAACGAGTGCTGCTCGCTCGCCAGCCACGCCCCGGCGAGTCCCGCCAGCGCCCCCGAGAGCAGCACCCCGGCGAGCCGGTAGCGGGCGACCGGCAGCCCGAGCGTCGCCGCCGCCTCGGGCCGCTCGCCGATCGCGCGCAGCCGCAGCCCGAACACGGAACGGAACAGCAGCGCCTGCCCGCCCAGCACCAGCGCCAGCGTCATCAGCACGAGCGGGGTGCCCAGCACCGGGCCCAGCGCCGGCAGCCGCTCGAGGCCGAGCAGGCCCCAGTCGGGGAGCCCGACCACCCGGCTCGAGTTCGAGGACGAGCCGAACACCTGGGTGAGGACGAACTTCGTGAGCCCGGCCGCCAGCAGGTTGATGCCGAGCCCGCTGGTGATCTGGTCGGCGCGGAAGCGCACGGTGACGACGGCATGGAGGAGCCCGGTCGCCACCCCGGCCGCCACGGCGGCGGCGAGACCGGCCCACGGGTTCCCGCTCCAGTGCGCGCCCAGCACGTAGGCGAGCGCGCCGTTCAGCATGATGCCCTCGAGCGCGATGTTGATGACCCCGCCCCGCTCGCTGAACGTGGCCCCGAGCGCCGCCAGGGCGTAGGGCACGCTGATGCGCAGCGCCGCCGCGACGAACAGGAGCATCTCCATCAGGCGATCCTCCGCGCCGC
This sequence comes from uncultured bacterium, assembly GCA_964554725.1. Classification (GTDB taxonomy): domain Bacteria; phylum Eisenbacteria; class RBG-16-71-46; order RBG-16-71-46; family RBG-16-71-46; genus WS-11. The sequence continues at coordinate 7,761 of CAZKQE010000069.1, read as the reverse complement.
GCGCTCGACCACCTGCTGGACGCTGATCGCGAGCAGGATGACGATCGCCTGCAGCACGTCCACCAGCTCCTTCGGCACCCGCTGGCTGATCGCCAGCCCGCCGTGGGAGAGGGCGCCGAAGAACAGCGCGGCGACCACCACCCCGGCCGGGTGGTTGCGTCCGAGCAGCGCGACGGCGATGCCCATGAAGCCCGCCCCGGCAGAGAAGCCGAGCTCGAAGAAGTGCTTGTAGCCGAGCACGAAGTTCATCCCGGCGAGCCCGGCGAGCGCGCCCGAGATCGCCATCGCCTGGACCTGCGCGAGCCCGACCGGCACGCCGCCGTAGCGCGCCGCCGCCGGGTTGAGCCCCAGCACCCGCAGCTCGAAGCCGAGCCGGGTGCGGAAGAGGAGCACCGCGACCGCGGCCGCCGCGAGCAGCGCCAGCGCCAGCGACAGGTTCGCGGGCGAGCCGCGCAGCGCCGGCCACCACGCGTCGAGCCGCGCCAGCTCCGCCCCGGGGCCGATCGCGGCAGTGCGCACGGTGGCCGGCTGGAACACGCCGCGCCCGAGGTAGGAGACGAGCGCGAAGGCGACGAAGTTCAGCATGATCGTGTTGATCACCTCGTGCGCCCCGAAGCGCGCCTTGAGCACTCCCGGCACCGCCCCCCACGCGGCGCCGGTCAGCATCGCGACCGCCAGCGTGAGGGGCAGCAGCACCGCGCCCGGCACGTCGGCGAGCGCGGCGCCGGTGAGGGCGGCGGCGAACGCGGCGACGGTGAGCTGGCCCTCGGCGCCGATGTTGAAGAGCCCGGCCCGGAACCCGACCGCCACCGCCAGGCCGCAGAAGACGAGCGGTGTCGCCTTGAACAGCGTCTGGCCGATCCCGTAGCCGGTGCCGAGCGTCTCGCGCAGCATCAGGGCGTAGACGGCGAGCGGGTCCTCGCCGATCGCGAGGATGAACCCGGCGCCCGCGACCAGCGCCAGGCCCACGGCGACCAGTGGCGCCGAGGCCTCGAGCAGCGCGCGGCGGGAGCGCGCGGATCCACCCGCCGCCGACACCGCCCCGCGCGGCGGCGCGGCGGCGCCCGCGGCGCTCACCCGCCCTCCGCGCCGCGGCGGCCGGTCATGTGGAGGCCGAGCGTGCGCTCGTCGGTCGCGGCGGGACGCGTCTCGTGCGTGATGCGCCCCTCGTACATGACGGCGATCCGGTCGGCCAGCGCGAGGATCTCGGCGAGGTCGGAGGAGACCAGCAGCACCGCGCGCCCCCGGTCGCGCTCGGCGAGCAGCCGGCGGTGGATGGCCTCCGCCGCGCCCAGGTCCACGCCGCGGGTGGGATGGGCCGCGACCAGCACCTGCGCCCCGCGGCCCAGCTCGCGCGCGATCACCAGCTTCTGCTGGTTCCCCCCCGAGAGCTGCCCGGCGCGCAGTCCCGGCCACGGCGGGCGGACGTCGTGCTCGGCGAGTGCGGCGGCCGCGTGCGCCCCCAGCGCCCACGGGCTCAGGAACGGGCCGCGGCCGAGGCTGCGCTCGCGGTGGCGTCCGAGCGCCAGGTTCTCGGCCAGCGTCATCCCCTCGACGAGCCCGTGGAGCAGCCGGTCGCTCGGGACGTGGGCGAGCCCGGCCGCGAAGTGCTCGCGCGGCGAGCGGCCGGAGAGCCGCCGCCCGTCCACGACGATCGCGCCGCGCCGCGGCGCCCGCAGGCCGGTGACGCACTCGACCAGCTCGCGCTGGCCGTTCCCCTCGACCCCGGCGATGCCGAGGATCTCGCCGCCGGCCACCGCGAGCGAGACGTCGCGCAGGGCCTCGACGCCGCGGTCGTCGAGGGCCGAGAGCGCGCGCAGCTCGAGCCGCGGCGGACCGGGCGGGCGCGGATCGCGGGCGTGCAGCCCGACCAGCGGCCGGCCGACCATGAGGTCCGCGATCGACTCGGTGGTGAGCGAGTCCACCGCGCCGCCGCCCACGACGCGGCCGTCGCGCATCACGGTGACGCGCTGCGCGAGCGCCTTCACCTCGGCCAGCTTGTGGGTGATGAGGACGATCGTCGTGCCCCCGGCGTGGAGCGCGCGCAGCACCTGGAACAGCTCGTCCACCTCGTGGGGCGCCAGCACCGCGGTCGGCTCGTCGAGGATCAGCACCCGCGCCCCGTGGTGGAGGGCCTTGAGGATCTCGACCCGCTGCTGCACGCCGACCGCGAGCCCGCCCACCCGCGCGCGCGGGTCCACCGGCAGCCGGTGGCGCGCGGCCAGGGCGGCGACCTCGCGTTCGGCGGCGGCGCGGTCCATGCCGCCGAGCGGCCGGTGCGGCTCGCGGCCGAGCACCACGTTCTCCGCCACGGTCAGGGTGTCCACCAGCATGAAGTGCTGGTGGACCATGCCGAACCCGAGCCGCATCGCGTCGGCCGGGTGGTGGAACCGCACCGGGCGGCCGTCCACCTCGAGGACGCCCGCGTCGGGCGCGAGCAGACCGTAGAGCACCCGCATCAGCGTGCTCTTGCCGGCGCCGTTCTCGCCCACCAGCGCGTGGATCTCGCCCGGCGCGAGGTCGAGCGAGACGTCGTCGTTGGCGACCACCGCGCCGAAGCGGCGCGTGATGCCGCGCAGGGACACGGCGGGAGCGGGCATGGTCGGCGGAGACTAGTCGCGGGCGCGGGGCGCGTCTAGCGGCGGGGCGGGCGCGCCGGGCCTCCGCCCGCGGCCGCCCGCCGCCGCCGCCTCATCCCGGCCGGTGCACGTAGACGACGGTGAGGTCGTCCGCGAGCGGGCGGCCCCCGTCGTGGGCGGAGACCCGGCGGACCAGGTCGGCGGCCGCGTCGGGTGCGGGGCCCGCGGGCCAGTCCTCGAGCCAGGCCCGGAGCCGCGCGTCGCCGAACTCGTCGCGGCGTTCGACACCGCGTTCGAGCACGCCGTCGGTGACCATCGCCAGCGTCGCGCCGCGGTCCACGTGGGCGAACCCCAGCTTGTAGACGGCGTCCGGCTGCGGCCCCAGCAGCGTGCCGCCGACCGAGAGCTCGCTCACCCCGCCGGGTCCGCGCAGCAGCGCCGGCGGGTGGCCGGCGTTGATGTAGGTGAAGTTCCCGTTCCGCTCCAGCTCGCCGAAGATGAGCGAGATGAAGCGCGACACGAGCCCGCTGCGATGGATGATCCGGTTCAGCTTCTCGACCATGCGCTGCAGCTTGAGGTCGCGCTCGACCCCCATGCGGAGCCCGGTCACCACGTCGCGCGCCTGCAGCGCGGCCGGCAGCCCGTGCCCGGACGAGTCGGCGATCGCGATGCCGAGCGTCTCGCGGTCCACCGGGATGAAGTCGTACAGGTCGCCGCCCACCGACTGGGCCGGCACGCTCACGGCGGCGATGTCGAAGCCCTCGAAGCCCGGCCGCCCGTCCGGCAGCAGCGAGAGCTGGATCGCCCGCGCCTGGGCGAACAGGTCCTCGAGGTCGCGCCGCTTGTGGTGCTGGCCGAACGCGTAGTGGAGCGAGGTGAGCGCCGCGGCGAGCTGCGGCGGCGACGGCGCCGGCCTGAGGTCGCCGGGCGCGGCGAGGAACAGCGCCATGAGAAAGGCGTCGTCCTCGCTCGCCGGCACCAGGCCGACCCGCCCGCCCGCCGTCTCGCCCGCCCACGGCAGGTCGGGGATGTCGCGTGCCACGCCGTCGAGCAGGCGCCGGCTCAGCTCCGCGGACAGGTCGGGCCGCCCCGGCCCCCAGCGCTCCACCAGCTCGATCCGCTCCTCGCCGCGACGGTAGAGATGGGCGGTCGCGAGCCCGAGCGGGCGCCCGAGCTGGTCGAGCACCCGCGGCACGAAGCGCGCCGCGAAGTGCGCCGCCGACCCGCGCGGCTCCAGCCCCTCGAACACCGACTCGATGCGCTTGTAGAGCTGCTTGGGCTCGAGCATGCGTGCCTCCGGCTCTCCCCGCGCGCGGGTCCGCCGCGCGCTAGGGGAAGATCCCCCGCACCCGGGTCGCCTCGGCCACCCGGTCCACGGCCAGAACGTAGGCGCCGCCGCGCAGGCTGCACTTGTGGCTCTTCGCGGTGGCGGCGACCGCGGCGTAGGCGCGCTTCATGTAGACCTCGAGACGCTTGTCCACCTCGTCCTCGTCCCAGAAGTACGAGGAGAAGTCCTGCACCCACTCGAAGTAGGAGACCGTGACGCCGCCGGCGTTCGCGAGGATGTCCGGGATCACCGTGCGCCCGCGCTTGAACAGGATGTCGTCGGCGAGCGGCGTGGTCGGCCCGTTCGCCGCCTCGGCGACGATCTTCGCCCGGATGCGGCCGGCGTTGTTCGACGTGATCTGGTTCTCGAGCGCGGCGGGCACCAGGATGTCCACCGGCAGCTCGAGCAGCTGCCGGTTCGTGACCGGCTTGCCGGAGGGGAAGGCCCGCAGGCTCTCGCCGTCGGCCTTGAGCGCCTGCAGCTTCGCCGGGTCGAGGCCCTTCGGATCGTGCACGCCGCCCTTCGAATCCGAGACCGCGACGATGCGCGCCCCCTCGTCGTGCAGGAACGTCGCCAGGTGGCTGCCGGCGTTGCCGAATCCCTGGATCGCCACCCGGGAGCCCTTCAGGGACATCTTCAGCGTCCGGCACGCCTCGCGCAGCACGAACTGCACGCCGCGCGCGGTCGCCTTGTCGCGGCCGAGCGAGCCGCCCAGCGCCAGCGGCTTGCCGGTGACCACGCCGAGCGAGGTGGACCCCTTGGTCATGCTGTAGGTGTCCATGATCCACGCCATGATCTGGGGGTCGGTGTACACGTCGGGCGCCGGGATGTCCTGGTCGGGGCCGATGAAGGGCAGGATCTCGCTCGTGTAGCGCCGCGTGAGGCGCTCGCGCTCGCTGAGCGAGAGCCGGTGGGGATCCACCTCGACGCCGCCCTTGCCGCCGCCGAACGGGAGGCCGAGGCAGGCGCACTTCCAGGTCATCCACGAAGCGAGCGCCTTGACCTCGTCGAGGGTCACGTCGGGATGGAACCGGATCCCGCCCTTGGCCGGACCGCGCGACATGTTGTGGGCGACCCGGTGGCCGACGAACACCTTGTACTGGCCGTCGTCCATCTTCACCGGGATCGAGACGGTGAGCGCGCGCTTGGGGGTCGAGAGGATCGCGCGCATCCCCTCGTCGAGTCCGAGGCGCTCGGCCGCCTGTTCGAAGTAGGTCTGGGCGATCGTGAAGGGGTTCAGGTTCTCACGCGGCATGACTCCTCCATCGGCGGGACGCGGCGGCTAGTGGCGTTGGCTCAGGACTCCCTGGTAGGCGAACCGGATGTTCTCCCGGTGGAACGTGTCGGTGGGCGTGACGGTCGAGCGGCGGCCAGTGTAGTCCATCGCCGCCAGCGACTCCTGTGCCGATTCCACCGGCTCCCCGCGCGCCACGGCGTCCCGCACCGCCCGTTCGAGCTCCGCCAGGTAGTCGAGGTCGGCCGCGAACCGCTCCCGCACCGCCTCGCTCCCCTCGGCGATGGCGCCGTGGCCCGGGACCACGGTCTCGATCGCGCCGTGCTCGGCCAGCACCCGCAGGGCCTCGAGCGTCTCCCGGTAGGGGCCGCAGGGTCCGGCGAGGATCGGCGGCTCGATGTCGGAGAGCATGTCGGCGGCGAGCAGCAGGCGCTGGTCGGCGAGATGGCCGGTGAGCTGGCTCGCGCTGTGGCCGGGGGCGTCGCGCAGCACCAGCCGCCAGGGCCCGAGCGGCAGGAACTTGAGCCCGCTCACCGCGAGGTCGGGCCGGAACGGCGCGAACGGCTGCGGCCAGCGCTCGCCGTGCTCCGCCGCCAGCGCCTCGGCCTCGCTCCGGATCGCGTCCCGCTCGCGGCGCAGCTCCTCGGCGAAGCGGTCGTGGGCGATCGTGCGCGCGCCCGGCCACCAGGGGCGGCCCAGCACGTGGTCCCAGTGGGCGTGGGTGAGGAACAGGGTCACGGCCTCGGGGGCCACCTCGGCGACGATCCGCGCCAGGTCGTCCAGCTCCGAGGGCAGCACCCCGGGGTCCACGACCACCGTCTGTTCGGCGTCGAGCAGCACCACCGAGTTCATCGCGAAGGCGCGGCTCCGGCGCACGAGGATGCCCTCGCCGAGGTCGCTCCACGCCTCCGCCGGGGCGCTCATGCGCGCGCGGCCGGCATCGCTACTGCGTGGGCGCCACGATGCGGCCGGCGACGATCTCGGCCCGCAGCGAGTCCACGGTCGCCTTGACCGGGTCGGGAATGCGGGCCTTGTTGCGGTCGTCGTAGACCCAGGTCACGCCCTCCTCGGCGAGCCCGAACACGCGCACCCCGCCCGACCAGCGCCCCTCGACCGTCTCGCGGATCGTGTCGAACACCGCCACGTCCACCCGCTTCACCATCGAGGTGAGCATGATCTCGGGCGCTTCGTCGTGCTGGTCCGAGTCCACGCCGATCGCGAGCCGTCCCTTCTCGCGCGCGGCCTCGAACACGCCGAGCCCGGTCGAGCCCGAGGCGTGGTAGATGATGTCGGCGCCCTGCGCGTACTCGGAGAGCGCGAGCTCCTTGCCCTTGGTCGGGTCCTTGAACGCCGAGCCGGTGGTGCCGGCGTACTTGACGATCACGCCGGCGGCGGGGTTCACGGCGCGCACGCCGGCCACGTAGCCGGCCTCGAACTTCTTGATCAGCGGGATCTGCATGCCGCCGACGAACCCCACCTTGCCGGTGGTCGTCAGCAGCCCGGCGAGCGCGCCGACCAGGAAGGAGCCCTCCTCCTCCTTGAACTTGAGCGCCACCAGGTTGGGCGGCAGCGTGTCGCCCGGGTTCAGCGTGTAGTCCACGCAGGCGAACTTCTTGGCGGGGAACTCGACCGCCAGGGCGCGGATGTCGTCGGTGAACAGGAAGCCGACGCCGAAGATGAGCGCGGCGTCGCCGGCGGCGAGCTGCCGCATCGCCGCCTCGCGGTCGGCGCCCTCGCCGGTCTCGAGGGTATGGAACGTGATCCCCAGCTCGCGCCCGGCGCGCTCGAGGCCGGCGTAGGCCTGGTCGTTGAACGACTTGTCCCCGCGGCCGCCGACGTCGAACACCAGCCCGACCACCGGGCGTCCGGCGGCGGGGGCGGGGGTCTCAGTCCTTGGCGCGCACGCGCCCGCCAGCAGCGCGAGGGCGGCGGCCGCGGCGACGACGGCGACGATTCGGCGTGACCTCATGGGCTCCTCCCGTGGACGGCGGGGTCTCGGGCGCGGAGACGCGCGAGCCCAGCTCGTAGCAGCGCCGACAGCGCGCCTCGTACAGGTCGGCGCCGCCCACCACCACGCGGCCGGCGCGCCTCTTCTTGCGATAGGTGCGGTTCGCGGGCGACCCGCAGACGACGCAGATCGCCAGCGTCTTCGTGATGTACTCGGCGATCGCCAGCAGCTGCGGCATGGGCTCGAACGGGCGACCGGCGTAGTCCTGGTCGAGCCCGGCGACGATCACCCGCTTGCCGCGGCGCGCCAGCCGCTCACACACCTTGATCAGGTCCGGGCCCAGGAACTGGCCCTCGTCGATGCCGATGACCTGCGCCTCGTGGGCGAAGCGCAGGATGTCCTTCGCCTCCTGGACCGCGCGCGAGGGGATGCGCAGCTCGCTGTGGGAGACGATGGCGTCCCGGGCGTAGCGGTCGTCGATGATCGGCTTGAAGATCTCGACCTTCTGGCGGGCGATCTGGGCCCGGCGCAGGCGGCGGATGAGCTCCTCGGTCTTGCCGCTGTACATGCTGCCGACGATGACCTCGATCCACCCGGCGCTGGGCTGGGCGTGCGGCGTGGGCTCGGACATGGGCCGGCGAGAATAGCGAGGGCAGGCCGCCCGGGCAATCCG
>CAZKQE010000068.1:0-10114 GCA_964554725.1 uncultured bacterium | reverse complement strand
GAGCGTCCGCGCGACGACGCGCCGCGGGTCGCGCCCCGGGGCGAGGCGCCGCGCGGCGGGGGTCCACGCGAGGAGAAGCCCCGCGAGCAGGCGCCGCGCGAGGAGAAGCAGCCCGAGGCGTCCCCGGCCGAGAAGGCCCGGGACCACCGGCCGGAGCCCCCGCGCCGCGGCCACGAGGGCGGGGAGCGCTCGCGCGGGAAGCCGTGAGCGGGTCCGGTCCGGGGTCGCGGTCGGCGGGAGCGGGGCGCCCTCCCGCGGTGTAGGATGGTTCGCGGAGCGGCCCGCCGGACCCCGTTCCGGACGGCCGGGCGGTCCGCACTGGAGGTCGCCATGTCGTTCGCCATCCCGCGCCAGGTCGGCCGCGTCTCCCGCCGCGGTCGCCGGCCGTCCGCGCCGCGCCGCCCCGTGGCCCTCGCCATCCTCGGGGCCGGCCTGTCGTTGCTCGCCACCGGCTCCGTGGCCGGCTGCCGGGCGGCGCGGGTGTCCGCTCCCGCCGGCGTCGCCGAGCCGGCGCTGCCCGCCCGCTACGCGGTGGAGTTCGACTCCCTGCTGCAGACGCCCCGCTGGGTGCGGAACCTGGACGCGGTCGGCGCCGCGCGGCCCGGGGCGCCGGCGCCGTTCACCGACGCCGTGGCCGCCCAGATCGTGCGCGGGTTCGTGCGCCGCTACGCGCCGGTGTTCCGCCTGCGCCCCGGCGTGGACGACTTCGCGAGCGTCTGGGCCGAGGGCCGCGACGGCGTCAACTTCGTCAAGGTCCGCCAGACCTATCGCGGGCTGCCGGTGGAGTTCATGGGGTACGGGACCATGGTGCTGGGCGACGGGGCGATGGGCTCCATGATCGGCCGCTTCCTGCCGGGGATCGCGATCGCGGTGGTCCCGTGGCTGACCCCGGAGCAGGCGGCCGCGCGCGCGGTCGCCGCGCTGGCGCCGACCCCGGTGCGTGCGGGAGCGCCGGCCACCCTCACCGTGGCGCTGATCGGCGACGGCCTCGAGCCGCGTCTCGCCTGGTCGCTGGTCGCCACCGCGGAGGCCGGCTGGTGGAGCTGGACGGTGACGGTGGACGCGCAGGACGGGACCGTCCTGCGGGTGAGCCAGAACTGGTACGACGGTTGAGCGCCGGCGCGACCGCGATCGGGCCAGCGGCACGCCCGCGGGCTGCCGCCGCCCGCCTCGCCCCTCCCGTGGGGGCGCCGCGAACGACCTGCTACACTCCCTGCCCGACCGTCGGCCGTTCGCCGCATCCGGCCGGAGCCAACCACCCGGGATCCCCCATGCGCCACCGCCCGCGACCCGCGCTGCGCCCGCTCCTCGCCCTGCTCCCGCTCCTGCTCGCGGCCCCCGCGGCCGCCGACCCGGCCGGCTTCGCCTTCCTCGAGGTGCCGGCCGGGGCGCGGGCGTCGGCGCTGGGTGGCGCCTTCGTCGCCGCCGGAGAGGGGGTCGAGGCCGGGTTCTGGAACCCGGCCGGCCTCGCGGCCGTGGAGGGGGTCCAGATCACCGGCGCCCACGTCGAGAGCTTCCAGGACTTCCGGCACGACCAGTTCGCGGTCGCCGGGCGCTGGCTCGGCGGCGGGGTCGCGGCGTCGCTGCGCGCCTTCTACTCGCAGGCGATCGTGGAGCGCGACGAGCGCGGCAACGAGACCGGCAGCTTCGGCGGGCACGACCTGGCATTCGGCCTCGGCTACGGGCGCGAGCTGGCGGGCGGCCTGCGCGTCGGCGCCTCGGCGCGCCTGCTGCGCGAGCGCATCGCCGACCTCTCGACCGGCACCTTCGCCTTCGGTGCCGGGATCGGCTGGCGACCGAGCGCGCGGCCGGCGCTGCGGGTCGGGGTGATGGTCGAGAACCTGGGCCCCGACGCCCGCTACACCTTCGCCGACGGCCCCGGCCAGCCGCTGCCGCTGCCGGCCGCGGTGCAGGGCGGCGTCGCCTGGGAGACCGCGCTGCGGGGCGGGGCGCGCCTCACCGCCGGGCTCGAGACGCGCCTCACGCGGGGGCGCGACGCGGTGGCGATGCTGGCGGGCGAGCTGACCCACGCCGGCGGCGCGGCGCTGCGCGCCGGCGTGCGCGTGAACGACGACGTCTCGCGCTTCAGCGCCGGGGCCGGCTACGCGATGTCGGCGCTGCGGCTCGACTACGCCTTCGTGGCGGCCCGGCTCGACCTCTCCGACTCGCACCGCGTCTCGTTCACGGCCGCGTTCTAGACGGGGCCGGCCAGGTCTCGAGCGTGAACGCGCCGTCGCGCAGCACGACGTAGGTGAAGGTGTCGATCCAGTCGCCGAGCATGAAGAACGCACGGCCCTGCTCGCGGCGCTCCCACGCGTGATGGAAGTGGCCGATCATCACGGTGTCGAACCCCTCCGCGAACCGCGGGGCGGCGATCCGCGTCCACAGCCGCTCGCCGTCGAGCGGGCGGTCGCCGCGCGAGTGGCGCGACCAGCGCGAGACCACGTGGGCGAACGGGATGCCGAGGTCGGGATGGAGCAGCCGGTAGAGGGCGATGCTGACCGGGTTGCGCAGCACCTTCTTGAGCAGCCGGTAGCCCAGGTCGCCGCCGCCCAGGCCGTCGCCGTGGTGGAGCCAGATGCGGCGGCCCTGCAGGTCGAGCGCCAGGGCGTCGTCGTGGGTGCGGACCCCCAGCTCGTCGCGCAGGAACGGGCCCAGCCAGAAGTCGTGGTTGCCGTTCAGGTAGGTGATCTCGACCCCGGCCTCGCGCAGCCGGCGCAGCACCGCGAGCGTGCCGAAGTGACGACGGGGGATGGCGGTGCGGTACTCGAACCAGAAGTCGAACAGGTCGCCGACGATGTAGAGCGCCGAGGCCCGGCCGGCGAGCGAGGTCAGGAAGTCGTGAAGACGGGCCTCGCGGGCCGCCTCCGCCTCCCGCGGGTCCGCGCCGAGGTGGGCGTCGGCGAGGAAATAGACGGCCTCCGGCGCGGGCATGTGCGGCAGTCTAGCAACCGTGCCGAACGGGGGACAAGGCGGCCGGCGGACGCGCGCCCGCGGGCGCGAGGGAGACGCGTCGGGCCCGGCGTCCGCGCCGGTCGCCCGTCCCGACGCGCCCGCCACCGGCCGGGCAACCTTGGGTATACTCGATGCGTCAGAATCGAGGTCGCAGACGACGGCGCCGGCGTGCGGCGGGTGGTCCCACTCTTGACCGCCCTGTGACAGGCCCGCCGCGCCTCCCGCTATCCTGATGGGATCATGAGCGATGTCCCGTCCTCTTCGGCGAGGACGGCCGAGACTGCCACGGGCAGGGAGGAGAACGAACGATGATCCGCAACCCCAACGGTACGGTCCCGCCGCGGCGCTACTACCTGGGCGCCGTCGCGCTGGTGCTGGTCGGCCTGGTGATCGGCCTCGGCCTGAGCAGCGGCCTCGGCATCCAGCGCGAGTCCGACGCCCAGAAGCCGGCGGTCACGGGTTCGGTGGCGACGCTCGCCGCCCCCGAGAGCCCGTTCGTCCCGGTGGTCGAGAAGGCGCTGCCGGCGGTGGTGTTCATCGACGTGCGCAAGAAGGTGGCTTCGCGCGGGGACGCCGAGGACCCGCAGGCCGAGCTGTTCCGCCGCTTCTTCGGCGACCAGCCGCGGCGGCCGCAGAACGTGCCCAGCTCCGGCTCCGGGTTCATCATCGACCCGGCCGGCCGCATCCTCACGAACAACCACGTCGTCAGCAACGCCGACGCGATCACGGTGACGCTGAACGACAAGCGCACCTTCAAGGCCAAGGTGGTGGGCACCGACCCCGAGAGCGACGTGGCGGTGATCCAGATCGAGGGGGACAACCTGCCGCACCTCAAGCTCGGCGACTCCGAGAAGATCCGGGTCGGCGACTGGGCGATCGCCATCGGCAACCCGCTCGGCATGCTGCGCGGCTCGGTGACGGTGGGGATCATCAGCGCCCAGGGGCGGGCGAACCTCAACATCTTCGGCAGCCAGGACCTGTCGTTCCAGGACTTCATCCAGACCGACGCCTCGATCAACTTCGGCAACTCGGGTGGACCGCTGTGCAACATCCGCGGCGAGGTCATCGGCATCAACACCGCGATCAATCCGAGCGGTCAGGGGATCGGGTTCGCGATCCCGATCAACCTGGCGAAGCACGTCGCCGACCAGCTGATCGCCCACGGCACCGTGCAGCGCGCCTGGCTCGGGGTCTCGCTCGACGACCTGACGCCCGAGCTCGCCGACGGCCTCGGCATCCCCGGCCAGGAGGGCGTGCTGATCTCGCACGTGACCGACGGCTACCCGGCCGACAAGGCGGGCCTCAAGCGCAACGACGTCATCATCGAGTACGAAGGGGAGAAGGTGACCGACCGGACCAAGTTCCGGCTGCGGGTGGCCGATACCACCCCGGGCAAGCGGGCGTCCATCGTCGTGCTGCGGGAGGGCCGGCGCATGCCGTTCACCGTGACGCTGGGCGAGCGCACGCCCGAGGCGATCGCGGCCGCGGCGCGTCGTCCCGCCCCCGGTATCGCCGACGCGGTCGAGGGCCTCACGGTGCGCGACCTCACGGCCGACGAGCTGGCCGAGGCGCAGGTGAAGAGCGGCGTGCTGGTGACCGGCGTCCAGGAGGGCAGCGAGGCCGCGCTGAAGGACATCCAGCCCAACGACATCATCGAGGAGGTGGGCGGCAAGCCGGTGGGAGACACGCGGGAGTTCACCCGTCTGCTCCGCGCCGCCCGCGCGAACCCGCGCAACAACACGCGCACCGCGATCCTGCTGGTCAGCCGCGATGGCGTGGCGCGCTTCGTCGCGATCCGGCTCGCGAGCTGAGACGCATCGACGTTGACCCGGGGAGGCAGGTCCTCGCGGAAGCGGGCGGCTGCGGATCGCGGCCGCCCGCGCCCGGAGCCGGCGACGCCCCGGGCGTCGCTCCGCCCCACCAGGGAAGGTGTGGACACGTGAGACGAGCCGCCGCCTCCATCCGAAACGCCGCGCTGGCGCTGCCGCTGGTCCTCGCCGCGCTCGCGGCGGCCGTGCCGGCGGGCGCGCAGCCGGCGGCGCCCGCCGAGCCGGTCACCCTGACCGGCGCGAGCTCCTACTCGGGCCCCGCGAACACGCGGGTGGTGTTCGAGTTCTCGCGCGCGGCCGCGTTCGTGTTCCCCGACTCGGGCGAGAGCCGCGAACTGGTCGTCGCGCTGCCCGGCGTGCCGACCGCGCGGGCGGCTGCCGCGCCCGGCGTGCTGCTGGTGCGCGACGGCGTCGTGGACTCGGCCGGGGTCGAGACGCGGGTGGACGGCGCCACGATCCGGCTCTGGTTCCGCGACCCCTCGCGGTTCCGGGTGATGACGCTCCCGGCGCAGGACGACCGGCCGTTCCGGCTGGTGGTGGACGTCGCCCGCCCGGGCGCCGAGCAGGCGGTGGCGAAGCGGCTCGAGGGCATCGCGCAGGGGAAGCGCCGCGACCGCGTGCGGATCGTCGCGGTGGACGCCGGCCACGGCGGCGTGGACACCGGAGCCAAGGGGCCGCGCAGCCTGCGGGTGCTCGAGAAGACGGTCACGCTCGAGATGGCCCGCGCGCTGGTGCGCGAGCTCAACCAGCTGCCCGGCATCCGCGGCGAGCTGATCCGTGACGGCGACTACTACATCCCGCATCGCGAGCGCTACCACCTCGCCGAGCGCATGAAGGCCGACCTGTTCATCAGCATCCACGCGAACTCGTCGCGCCGGCGCGGAGCCGGGCGCGGCACCGAGGTCTACTTCCTGTCCCAGCGCGGCGCCAGCGACCAGGCGAGCGCCGACCTCGCCGACCTCGAGAACGCCGCCGACCTGGTGGGCGGGGTCCCGCCCCAGGCCGAGAGCGACCTCGTCAGCATCCTGTACGACGTCAAGCGCGCCTCGGCGCTGGAGCAGAGCCAGCTGCTGGCGGAGACGCTGCTGGACCACGTCGCCGAGGACCGCCGGCTCGCGTCCCGCGGCGTGAAGCAGGCCGGGTTCCTGGTGCTGAAGTCGGTCGAGTTCCCGTCCGTGCTGGTCGAGACCGCGTTCATCAACAACCCGGTCGAGGCGAAGCTGCTGGCGAACCCGGAGTTCCAGCGCAAGGTGGCGCGCCAGCTCGCCGCCGGCGTGCGGCGCTACTTCGAGCTGAACCGCGCCGGGCTGCCGGGCACCAACGGCGGCGGGTCGAACTAGCCTCGGAACGCCGGGCCGGGAACCCGGCCGCCGCCCCGCTCAGTCGCCGGCGCCGCCGGCGCGCGTGATCCGACCTTCCGTCCGGACGTCGAGCGTCCCGCCGCCCGCGCAGCGCTCGCGCACGAACCGCTCGAGCGCGTCGCGCACCAGCACCTGGGTGTCCTGCGGGTTCGCGCCCCGCGAGAGCGTGGCGCTGTCGTCGCCGCCGCCGGCCATGAAGTTGTTCACCGCCACCTTCCACACCCGGGCGGTGTCGAACGGCGCCCCGTCGGCCGCCCGTACCGCGGTCACCCGCTCGCCGGCGGGCCGCGACAGGTCGAACGCGTAGCGCAGCCCGCTCACCTGCGTGACGCGTCCGGTGGCGAGGCCGTCCTCGAGCGCGCGGATCACCATCGCGCCGGTCAGCTCCATCGTCACGATCGTGTTGTCGAACGGCATCACCTCGTAGACGGTGCCGCGGGTCACGGTCCCCTCGGGCAGATCGGCGCGCAGCCCGCCGCTGTTCTGGAACGCGATGTCGGCGCCCACCGCGGCCCGCATCGCGTCCGTGACCAGGTTGCCGACCGTGCTCTCGCCGCCGCGGGTGCGGGTGAGGCGCGCGGCGTTGCGCCCGAGCGGCTCGGCCCCCAGCGCCGCGACGCCGGCGTTCCAGCCCGCGACCAGCGCCTCGATCGCGGGATCGGCCGCGACGCGGTCGCCGTAGGTGGTGACGAGCCGCGCGCGCCGCTCGACGACGCGGTCCGCCACCGGGTCCACGCGCAGGTCGCACACCGTGAGGATCTCGCCGTGCGAGCCGGCGATGAAGGCCGGGATGCGCTCGGTCGCGGCCGTCCGTACGCCGCCGCCGCGCCGCGACGCCGGGACCGCGCGCTCCGCCCAGCCGGCGACGCGGTTGTGGCTGTGGCCCCCGAACCAGGCGTCCACCCCCGGCACGCCGCGCGCGAGGCGTCCCAGGTCGCCGGTCGCCCGCCCGGTGGAATCGGCGTTGCCCGGGATGTGGCCGATCCCGATCACCGCGTCGGTGCGGCCGCGGCGGCGCAGGCCGGGCACCAGCGCGGCGGCGGTCGTCGAGTCGTCGGCGAAGCGCAGGTGGGCGACGTGCTTCGCCATCGTCACGGTCGGCGTCTCCGGGTAGCAGAGGCCGAGGATGCCGATGCGGACCCCCTTGCGGGTCACCACCGTGTCGGCGCGCGCCCAGCGCGGCCGCTTCCCGTCGCTCGCCCGGGTCATGTTGGCGCCCAGCGCCGCGAACCGCATCTCGCTCACGCGCCGCTCGAGGGTGTCGGCGGTCCAGTCGAACTCGTGGTTGCCGATCGCCGCCGCCGTGTAGCCGAGCGCGTTCATCTGCTCCACCACCGGCCGCCCGAAGGAGAGGTTCGAGATCATGGTGCCCTGGAACATGTCGCCGCCGTCCACCAGCAGCGTGCCCTCCGGGTCCTCCGCGCGCAGCGCCGCGACCCAGGCCGCCAGTGCGGCGGTGCCGCCCACCGGCCGTCCGCTGCGCCGGTCGCGGCCGGGCAGGATGGCGCCGTGGAAGTCGGTGGTCGCGAGCACCCGCACCCCCGGGTAGCGCAGGTTGGCGACCAGCCCCAGCGCCTGGGCGCGGGTCAGGGAGTCGCGGAACATGAACGCCCCGGTGCGGCCCGCACCCTGCCCGAAGTCGATGCCGGTGAGCAGGCCGCGGCGGAACGAGGGGTCGGCGGGCCCGGCGGGCAGGTCGTAACCGGCGCCACGGGCGGCGCCCTCGCACCAGTCGAGCGCGATCGAGAGCGAGACCACGGTGAACGGGGAGAAGCGCTCCTCACGCGCCCAGATCCCGAGCGCCTTGCGGCGCAGGAGCCCGTCGAGCCAGGGCTCGAGCGAGTCCGGGACGTCGGCGAACGCGCCCGAGAGCCGCTTCTCGCGCCAGCCGAACGAGCGCGAGATCCAGTACGCGAGGTCGCCGCGCCGCGCCGGATCGTCCGGGTAGACCCGCAGCGCCTCGGTCGCCGGCAGCGCTCCCTGCCGCACCAGCAGGTCGATCAGCGGGCGCTCCGGCGTGGCCACGTAGTCGGGCAGCAGGGTCCAGTTGCGGGTGTACCCGCCGTCGAGCGCGCGCGTCCGGCGCAGGTAGCTCACGATCAGGTCGCGGACCGGCCGCGCCTCGAACGGCAGCCGGGGGGCGGTCCGCACCCGCTCGAACCCGCCGCCGCCGTTCATGCGGTAGCTGTTCACCGCCACGCGCAGCCGTCGCTCCGGCGCCAGCGGCTCCCCGCCCAGCGCCAGGTGGACGATGCGGTCGCCCGGCGGCCGGGTGAGGTCGATCTCGTAGCTGACGCCGTCGGCGGTGTCGAAGTTGAAACCGGCGACCGCGGAGTCCACCAGCGCCCCGCCGTCGGCGAACGCGTAGGGCGCGGGCGCGAAGTAGCGGGCCGAGCGCTCGAGCGTCTCCTTGAGCTCGGCCCCCGTCAGCTCGATCAGGCCCAGCGTGTTGTCGTAGGGATAGAGCGCCAGGACGTGCCGCAGCGTGATCGGGCCGGGGGCGATCGCCGCCGCGGGATCGAACAGCGCGGCGAGCGAGACGTCGGCGCCGGTGGCATCGAGCTGGACGCGGTGGACGAGCTCCCACAGCGGGCCGTCCTCGAGCCGTCCGCGGGGCGCGCCGAGTGCCGCCCGGGCGGTGCTCAGGGTCTCGGCCAGCGCCGCGCGCGTGGCGACGTGGTAGGGCTCGGCGAGCGCGGCCAGGGCGGAGTCCTCGGCGACCGTGTCGGCGACCGCGAGCACCCGCGCGTGCCGGCGCGCGAGCGTCCATGGCGCCGCGGCCGAGGCGCGCGTGAAGGTGAGGTCCACGCGCCCCAGCCGCTCGGCCCAGCGGCCGGCCTGCGTGACCAGGGTGGGGCCGATGCGCGCCGAGTCGATCACCGCGTGGGTGTGGCCGAGGATCAGCACGTCGATCCCCTCGACCTCGCGGGCGATGCGGCGGCCGACGTCCTCGCCCGCGACGCCCGGGTCGGCGCCGCCGGCCTCGCGTCCGAGCCCGGTGTGGGCGACCACGACCACCGCGTCGCGGCCGCCGGCGCCGCGCAGGCGCGCCACCTCCTCGCGCGCCGCCTCCACCGCGGGCAGGAAGCGCAGGCCGGCGACGTGGGCGGAGTCCTCGAGCGAGGGCACCGCCTCGGTGCAGATCCCGACGATGCCGACGCGCACCCCGCCCACCGTGCGGACCAGCGAGCGGTCGAACGCCGGGGAGCCGTCGGCGCGGACGATGTTCGCGGCGAGCCACGGGAAGCCGGCGTCGGCGCGGGCGCGGGCCATCGCTCCCGCGCCGTCGCTGAACTCGTGGTTGCCGACCGCCATCGCGTCGTAGCCCAGGCGGGACATCGCCGCCATCATCGGCTCGCGTCCGGCCGAGAAGCCGCGCCGCCACACCGTCGCGAGCGGCGAACCCTGCATGGCGTCGCCGGCGTCCAGCAGCAGCACCGGCGCGCCCTCGGCGCGGATCCCGGCGACCAGCGTGGCGATCCGCGACAGGCCGCGCGCCGCCGGCCGGTCGGCGAGGTAGTCCCAGCCGGTGAGGGCGCCGTGGAGGTCGCTGGTGTGGAGCAGGGTGACGCGGGCTTCCTCCGCCCGCGCGAGGGCGGGTACGGCCAGCAGGAGGGCGAGCGCGAGCACGAGGCGGTGGGAGGGCATCGAAGTGAGTCACGCTAGCACCCGCGAGAATTGAGGGTCAAGCGTCGCCCCGTGCCGGCGGCGCGGCGGCGCACGCGCCGAGCGGCCGACCCCGCCTTGCCCGGCCCGCGAGCGGCTGCCTATAGTGCCGAGGCCGCCGCGCGCAGCCGACGCCACCTCCCGAGGAGCGACCCGAAGCCCATGTCCGAGAGCCTCCGCTGCCCCGACTGCGGGCACCCGAACCTGCCCGGCAGCGACCACTGCGGGCGCTGCAACTTCCCGCTGGTCGAGGGGGCGCCGCCCGCCGCCGCGCCGGGGGCCGGGGCGTCGGGGGCCGCGGCG
>CAZKQE010000067.1:0-10123 GCA_964554725.1 uncultured bacterium | reverse complement strand
TCATCGACCTCGACGCGCACGAGGACCAGCTCGAGTTCCCGGTGCTCTACACGATCGCCCGCGAGGGGATCTGCCGCCTGACGCCGGACGGCGAGGACCATCGTCTGGGCCCGCTGTTCGAGGAGATCGTGCGCACCATCCCCGCCCCGCGCTACGACCGGCAGATGCCGCTGCAGATGCTGGTCCTCAACCTCGACTACTCCGACTTCGTCGGCCGGCTGGCGATCGGGCGGGTGGTCAACGGCCACGTGCGCGCGCGCCAGGACGTCGGGCTCGCCCGGCTGGACGGCACCGTCGTCCGTACGCGGGTGACGCGTCTCTACGTCTTCGAGGGTCTGGAGCGCGTCGAGGTCGAGGAGGCGGGCCCGGGCGACATCGTGGCACTCGCCGGCTTCTCCGAGGTGAGCATCGGTGAGACGATCACCGACCCGGCCGACCCGCACCCGCTCCCGCGCGTGACGGTGGACGAGCCGACGGTCGGGATGATGTTCTCGGTGAACAACTCGCCGTTCGCCGGACAGGAGGGCAAGTACGTCACCTCCCGCAACATCAAGGAGCGGCTCGAGCGGGAGATCCTCACGAACGTCAGCATCCGCATCGAGGCGGGGGAGACCCCGGACGGTTTCAAGGTGTCGGGTCGCGGCGAGCTCCAGATGGCGATCCTGATCGAGATGATGCGCCGGGAGGGGTTCGAGCTGCTCGTCAGCCGCCCCGAGGTGATCACCCGGACCGTGAACGGCGAGCGCCAGGAGCCGATGGAACGGCTGGTGATCGACTGTCCCGAGGACTACGTGGGCGTCGTCACGCAGAAGATCGGTTCGCGGCGGGGCCGCATGACGAACATGGTGAATCACGGCACCGGCCGGGTGCGGATCGAGTTCCGCATCCCCTCACGCGGCCTGATCGGGTTCCGCAGCCAGTTCCTCACCGACACCCGCGGCACCGGGCTGCTCAACCATCTGTTCGACGGCTACGACGCCTGGCAGGGGGAGATCCCGCACCGCACCACCGGGGCGCTGGTCGCCGACCGCGCCGGCAAGGTGACCGCCTACGCGATCGAGCACGTCCAGGACCGTGGCGAGATCTTCGTCGAGCCGGGCGACCGGGTCTACGAGGGCATGGTGGTGGGCGAGAACGCCCGCGAAGAGGACATCGACGCCAACATGGTGCGCGAGAAGAAGCTGACGAACATGCGGGCCTCCACCTCGGAGGAGGGCATCCATCTGCTGCCGGTCCACCGCCTGTCCCTGGAGCAGGCGCTGGAGTGGATCCGTGAGGACGAGCTGCTGGAGGTCACCCCGAAGTCGTTGCGAATCCGTAAGCGCGTGCTGGCGGCCAACATACGGCCGCGTTACTGGCAGCGCGGAGGGTGACGGGGGGCGCGCGCCCGCGAGCGGGGCGCGCGCTTCTAAAGTCCGGTCGCGGCGGGGCCGATCCTGCAGGGGTGGCGCGTGTTCCACGCGCCCTCCCTCATGAGCACGAACCTCCAGCCCTCGTGGACCCGGCCTGAATCCACGGCCTCTCCGGACTCCGGAGCGCGGGCGGACGCCCCCCTCGGGGCGGCCGCCAGCCTGCTGCTGTCCCACGGCGGCACCCACCGCTCGGACAGCCGGCGCATCGCCATCGGGATCGGCATCCTGGCGGTGGTCAGCGTCGTGGCGCTCAACGTCGGGATCTATCAGAGCGAGCGCAGCGCGCTCGAGAGCGGCCGCTGGAAGCGTCTCTCGGGGATCGTCGAGACGAAACGGGAGGAGCTGCGGCTCCACATCCGCCACCTGCAGCGGCAGAGCGCCTACGCCGCCGCCCATCCGACGCTCGTCCGCTGGGCCGGGCGGGGCGCCTCGGGGTCCCTGTCCGCCGCCGAGCGCCGCGCGCTCGAGGCCGAGCTCGAACGCACGGCGACCGCGCTCGGCCTCGACCACCTGCGGCTGATCGGCGCCGACGGCCGGCGTCTCGGCGCCAGCCCGGGGGCGCCCGCGACCCTCACCGGCACCGAGCTGGATCTGGCCGAGGCCGCGCGCCGGACGGGTACGCCGGCGGTCGGGCTCGTAAGGCGCGCGCTCGAGGGCGACGTCCTGCTGGAGGTGGCCACGGTGGTGCCGACCCCGGACGCCCGCGGTTCGGTCCCGGTGCTGCTCTCGGCCGGGGACGCGAACGGGTCCCTGTCGTCGATCCTCAGCACCGACTGGGCGGTCGCCGGGGTCGCCGGGCACGCCTATCTCGTGAGCCGCAGCGGCCGCGAGGTGGCCTACCTCACGCCGCCCGAGCCGGACGGTCCGCTGCCGCTGCCCGACGATCTCGAGACGAAGAGCGCCCGCGCGGCCTCCATGGCCGCGAGCGGTGTGGAGTCGAACATCGAAGTGGCCGGACGCGACGGCCGCGTCCGCTGGGCGATCACGAGGTACATCCCGGAGCTGGCCTGGGGACTGGTCGGGGAGGTGCGCCGCGATGCCGTCCTGGCCGACCTGCGGCACACGAAGGTCCGTCTGGTCCTGCTCGACCTGATCCTGGTGGTGTGCGTGGCCGGCGTCGGGCTCTTCTGGCGCCGGCAGTACACGTCGGGCCTCGCGCGCCACGAGGTCATGCTCGTGAACCGTCACGCCGCCCGCATCCAGGCGGTGCTCGACACCGCCTTCGACGCGATCATCACCTTCGACGGCAGCGGCCGCATCCGCACCGTGAACCGCGCCGCCGAGCGGATGCTGGGGCTGCCCGCGGTCGAGCTGGACGGACAGCCGCTGCAGCGCTTCCTGCGCTGGGGTGGCCCGGGTGGCCGGTCCGGCGGGCACAGCCTCCCGGCGCCCGGCGTCGCCTGCGTCGCCGAGGTGCGGCGGGCGGACGGTGAGGGTTTCCCGGCCGAGTTCTCGCTCGGCACCGCCGGCTCCGGCGACGACCTGATCCACACCGCGATCGTGCGCGACATCAGCGAGCGGGTCGAGGCGGAGCAGCGCATCCGCGGCTTCGCCGAGGGGCTGGAGCTGAGCAACCGCCGGCTCGAGGAGGTCAACGCGCAGCTGCTCGAGGCCTCCCGGCTCAAGAGCGAGTTCCTGGCGAACACCTCCCACGAGCTCCGCACGCCGCTGAACGGGATGATCGGGTTCCTGCAGCTGGTGCTGGATGGGCTGTGCGAGAGCCCCGAGGAGGAGCGGGAGTTCCTGAAGCAGGGGCTCCAGTGCTCGCGTCACCTGCTGGGTCTCATCAACGACGTGCTCGACATCGCCAAGATCGAGGCGGGCAAGCTGACGGTCGAGGCCGAGCGGGTGGACGTCCGCGACCTGTTCGCCGAGGTCGAGATGGTCACCCACGTCCAGGCGAAGCAGGCCGGCATCGCCCTGCGCTTCGAGCCGCCGGCGGAGAGCGGCGTGTTCGCCCGCTGTGACCTGGCCAAGACCAAGCAGGTGCTCATCAACCTGATCGGCAACAGCCTCAAGTTCACGCCGCGCGGCAGCATCCACGTGCGCGCCACCGCGCACGCCGACCTCGGCCACATGATGTTCGAGGTCGTGGATACCGGCGTCGGGATCCCGGCCGAGCGCCAGAAGCTCATCTTCGAGAAGTTCATCCAGGGGGACGGGAGCACGACCCGCAAGTACGGCGGCACCGGGCTCGGCCTGGCGATCTCGCGCAGCCTGGTCGAGCTGATGGGCGGCGTGATCGGCGTCACCAGCGAGGGCGAGGGCAAGGGCACCCGCATGTACTTCTCGCTCCCGACCTGGAACGACGCCGTCCAGGCGCTGCCGGCGGCCGGCGAACCGTCCGGCGAGCAGATCGAGGGCCCGGCGAACGGCGCGCTGGTGCTGGTGGTCGAGGACGACCCGGCGTTCCGCGCCTTCCTGGTCACCGTCCTCCACAAGCACGGGTACCGCACCGTGACCGCGGGCCACGCGGAGGGCGCGTGGGTGCTGGTGCGCCGGCTGCAGCCGGCGATCGTCGTCCTCGACTACGCGCTCTCGTGCGCGGAGGGCGCGGCGCTGCGGACCGGGTGGGACCTCGCCGAGCGGATGACCGCCGATCACCACACCCGCCATATCCCGCTCATCTTCGTGACCGGCTTCGACCAGGAGCTGAGGGACAAGCTCAAGGCGACCGCCTTCGCCCGCCACCCCGAGCACCTCATGAAGCCGGTCGAGGGGAGCGTGCTGGTCGCGAAGCTGGAGGAGATGGTGGGCAGCATCCAGGGCCGCACGGTGCGCCTGCTGATGGCGGACGACGATCCCACGGTCGCCGCCTACGTGCGCAAGGTGCTTCCCGAGTGGCGCTTCCACATCGAGGTGGCGAACAACGGGGACGAGTGCCTGCACATCCTGCGCACGCAGCCGCGCGGGTTCGACCTGCTGCTGCTCGACCTCATGATGCCCGAGGTGAGCGGCTACGACGTGCTGCGCGAGATGACCCTCACCCGGGTCGCCGCCGACCTGCCGGTGATCGTGCTGACGAACTTCCCCGAGGCCCGCAACGCCGAGGAGCAGCGGCTGCTCGAGACCGGTCTGGTGCTCGACGTGCTGCCCAAGACCTCGGTACACGACAGTCCGCAGATCCTCTCGCACATCATCGACTGGCACCTCCAGGTGGCGATGGAGCACGAGGGGGAGCACCCCGAGGAGAAGGCCGCGTGAGCCACGTCGTGGTGGTCGAGGACGATGCCATGAACGCGCTGCTGTTCCGCAAGCTGCTCGAGAAGCGCTGCGGATGCCGCGTGACGGTGACGGAGTCCCCGGCGGAGCTGTTCGCCCTCGTGCGCTCCGGCGAGGTCGCGCTGGTGCTGATGGACGTCTCGCTCGCGAACTCGCGCATCGACGACCAGCCGGTGAACGGCGTGGACCTCTGTCGCCGGCTCAAGTCCGACCCCGCGACCGCCGACGTCCCGGTGATCCTGGCCACCGCGCACGCCATGCGCGGCGACGAGGAGGCGCTGCTCGCCGAGAGCGGGGCGGACGACTATCTCTCGAAGCCGGTCGTGGACCACACCGCGTTCGTCGCCCGCATCCGGCGCTCGCTCCACTCGGAGGCCGCATGAAGCCCGGTCCCGAGGTGCGCATCCTGCTGGTCGAGGACGATCCGTTCTTCCTGCGCGTCCTGCAGAAGCGGGTCGGCAGCGAGGGCTATCAGGTCCAGACCGCCGCCGACGGCCGCGAGGGGATGAAGGCGATCGTGACCTTCGAGCCCGACGTCGTGGTCTCGGACTGGATGATGCCCGAGGTGGACGGGCTCGAGCTGTGTCAGTCGGTGAAGACCGGGCTCAGGGACGCGGCCCCGTACTTCATCCTGCTCACCGCCAAGGGCGAGATCAGCGACAAGCTGCTCGGCCTCCAGACCGGCGCCGACGACTACCTGACGAAACCCTGCGACCAGGGCGAGCTGATGGCGCGCATCCGCGCCGGGGTGCGCATCGTCTCGCTCACCCAGGCGCTGCGCCGCGCGGTGGCCGAGCTCAAGGTGGCGAACACCGCGCTCGAGATCACCCAGGCGGCCGGCACCCGGGCGCTGGAAGGGGTCTGCGTCTGTTCCGGCTGCCACCGCGTCAGCTCCGCCGGCGGCGAGTGGCAGGCGCTGACCGATTTCCTGTCCTCGGTGGCGCCGGTGGCCCCGGTGAGGGGTGTGTGCCCCGACTGCGAGCGGGCCGGCGGCTCGGGGACCGGTCTCGGGGACACCCGGGCCGCCTGAGCCCGCGCCGCACCCTCCGTCGGGCGGCCGTCCACCCCGCGACGCGCCGTCCATCCCGCCCGCGCCCCGCGATGCCCCGCGCCGGGCCCCCCGCTGCCCCCGCGGGCGCCGGATGGTACCCTCCTGGAGGTCGGTGGCCTGCGCACGGCCATCGGGACAGGAGGTGCCCCATGCCAGTGATCGTGACCCTCGCCCTCGCCACCCTGCTCGCGGCCGGGCCGGCCCCGTCGCCGCCCGTGGCGGCCGCCGCGGCGGCCGGCGGCGCGGCGGCTGACACGTCGCGGGTGCGCATCGGGCCCCGGGACGACGGCACCGAGGCGTTCGTCGCCTGGCCGGCCGGCCGCGCGGACGCCCCCTCGGTGATCGTGCTCCACGAGTGGTGGGGGCTCAACGGGCAGATCCGCGCGGTGGCGCGCCGGCTCGCCCAGGAGGGCTACGTCGCCATCGTGCCGGACCTCTACCGGGGCCGGGTGGCCGGCGACGCCGAGCGGGCGCACGAGCTCCACCGCGGGCTCGACGAGGCGCGCGCGCTCGGCGACATCGCCGCCGCCGCCGCCTGGCTGCGCGGCCAGCCGCGGACGGCGCGCGGGCGCACCGGCGTGATCGGCTTCTGCATGGGCGGGCGCCTGAGCCAGCTCTACGCCCTGCGCGACGGGGGCGTGGCCGCCGCGGTCATGTACTACGGTCGGCCCGAGACCGACGCCCGCGCGATCGCGGCCTCGAAGGTGCCGCTCCAGGGGCACTTCGGCGGCGAGGACCAGGGCATCGGTTCCGACCAGGTCGAGGCGCTGAAGGCGGCGATCCTCCAGGCGGGACGCCGGGCCGACATCCACGTCTATCCCGGGGCCGGGCACGCGTTCATGCACGAGGGACGGCCGTCCTACCGGCCCGACGCCGCGCGCCAGGCGTGGGCGCGCATGCTGCAGTTCCTCCAGAAGCACCTGAAGGGCTGACGCGCCGCCGTGGCCGCCGCGCCCGACATCCTGCTGGTCGGCGGCTCGGGGTTCATCGGCCGCCACCTGGCGCGCGGGCTGCGCGGCCTCGGGCACGCGGTCACGGTGCTGTCGCGCGGCCGCCTCGCGCCCGTCCCCGGCGCGACGATGCTGCCGGCCGACCGGGACGACCCCGCCGCCGTGGCCGCCGCGCTCGGCGGCCGGCGCTTCGCCCTGGCGGTGGACTTCGGCGCCTACGACGCCCCCGACCTCGCGTGGCTCGCCGCGGTCCCCGCCGGCTCGCTGGGTCGCGTCCTGATGATCTCGACCGGACAGGTGTACCTGGTGGGCGAGGGCGGCGCGCCGCCCTACGTCGAAGACGACGACGCGCTCCCGCTGCGGGCCGAGCCCGCCGCCGGGTCCGCCGACCATCCGCAGTGGCGCTACGGGGCCGGCAAGCGCCGCGCGGAGGCGGCCCTGCGGGCGCGCGGGGAGGCGCTGGGGATCGCGACCACGGCGCTCCGGCTGCCGATCGTACAGGGGGAGGACGATCGCTCGCTGCGGCTGTGGGCGTACCTCGAGCGCATGCTGGACGGCGGACCCATCGTGCTCCCGGACGGCGGCGAGCGGCCGGCGCGTTTCCTCGACGTCGCCGACCTCGCACCGGTGGTGGCGCGGATCGCGGCGGGGCCCGCGCCGCGCCGGTTCGCGTACAACCTGGCGCAACCGGACACGCCGACGCTGCGGGAGTTCCTCGACCGCGTGGCCCGGGCGGCGGGCGTCGAGACGCGGTTCGTCGCGGCCTCGTGGGAGCGCTGTGGCGCCGCGGGGCTGCCGGACGGGTTCCTGCCCTACGCGGGCCGCTGGGCTTCGCAGCTCGACCCCGCCCGCGCCGTGGCCGAGCTGGGCTTCTCGGGCACGCCCTCCGACACCTACGTGCCGCGCATCGTGCGCTGGACCCTCGCGCACCGGCCGGCCGCGAGCGACGAGGGGTACGCGCACCGCGCGCGCGAGGTCGAGCTGGCGGCACGGCTCGCGGGCGGCGGGCCACGGGCCACGCGGGAGCCCCCCGCCGCGCGCGGGACGGGCGCAATGCGTGCCCGGACCCGCGGTTTCCTTGACCGACCCCGGGGAGGCGGCTAGTATCCCTGCCTCTTTTCGACCCGGCCCGTCCCGCGCCCTCGCGGCCGCGGTCCCCGAGTCCCACGGTCGTTCCTCGGTAGCTCAACGGCAGAGCATCCGGCTGTTAACCGGAGGGTTGTAGGTTCGAATCCTACCCGAGGAGCCAGCGTCCGAGCCCCCCTGCAACTCGATGAGGTGCAGGGGGTTCTCGTTTGCCGCGCTCGAGGCGCCGCGACGATCATCCGGCCCGTGCTCCTGCGCTCGAGGTCGTCGTGCGTCCGATGTCCTGCGATGGCGATGAGGTCTGTTCGCGCAGGCGCCTGGGCAGCAGTCTTCGGATCGCTGGCCACCGGAGGCGGTGTACACTGATGACGTATCGAGACGAAGGTGGGGAGTCGATGTCGAGGGGAGGGCGGTTCGTGAGACGGGGATTCGTGATTCTTGGCGTTCCTCTTTTCGCGTTCGCATTCGCTCCGTGCGTCCGGGGTGCACCCGCCATGGACGCCTATCACGTCGTGTGTGCGAGGCGGGCGCTGTCTGCCGGTGAACAGGTCGAGGTCCGGCTTCAGCCGGCCCCGCCCCCCGGCACGTACATCTACTGGCGCAACGCGCAACCGATCGGCATGAGCCCTGCCGCCGACGAGGCGGGCAAGGCCGTCTATACGGCGCCATTCGTCATCCGGCCCGGATCTCCCCCGGCTGAGATCCGCGTCGATCTTTCTGGCGCCCAGACCGGTCGAGTTGGGTTCGTGGGCCGAGTCGACCTGGTGCCCAGCGTTCTTCCGCATTCGGCAGACTGCCTGGGCGCAGGCCAGACGTACTCACCCGACTACGGCATGATCGAGCCGGACGGTTCGACGATCACCCGGGCGGAAGGGGTGGTCGTCCACACGGCCGATCCCGAGTATCCCAGGGTGGCCGCGAGCCGCGGGCTCACGGACGTGATTCCCCTCAGGGTCCTGCTCTGTACGAGTGGCCGGGTGCTGGCGGCGTATCCTCTGACGACGTATGACGACCACCGCCAGCCGATCGACCATGAGCGCGTCCTGACGGAGGCCGCTGTGGCGGTGGCCTCCTCCCGAACCTTCGTGCCGCTCCTGCGGGATGGAACGCCCGTGGCGGGATGGATTCACGTGCACGTGGCCTTCCGTCCGTAGGCATCACCCGCTTTCAGCGGTGCGGCGGCCGATCGTTCACGCAGGATCGCCCTGGTAGTCGGATCATCGCCCGGTCCGAGGAGCCGGCGTCCGTGAGGCCCCGCGACCCGACGGGTCGCGGGGCTCTCTCGTGGACCTCGCTCAGCCGCGCTGCGCCCCGTAGGACGCGACCCGGTCGAAGTGGAGGACGCCGTTGGCGGCGTCGGGTCCGCCCGCCATCAGGTGGAAGTACGCGAGGCAGATGGCGCTCGTCTCCGCCGCCTTCATGGCGGCCTCGGCGGACCGGCGATCCTCCCACTCGACGAGGTCCACCCACTCCCCGTCCCTGCCCCGCAGCAGCTCGCGCCGCCGGAACCCCGGCTGCTTCGCCAGGAAGGACTCCTGCAGCTCGCGCGACGCCGCCAGCAACCGCTCCTCGGACGCCTCGGCGTGGAGCCGGAACGGCGCCCACTCGACCACGATCGACTCCTTCATCGTTTCCTCCGTCGTCGGGGAGCCGGCCCCGATGGCCGTCCCCACCCCTTGATTCTGGGGGGACCCTGTCAGAAACTGTCACCAATGGCGCGCGCCTCGCGGCTCATGGACCTGGCGGACCTGCTCCGCGGCCGGGACGAGACCACGGTCGCGGCGCTGGCCGGCGAGCCGGGCGTGAGCCGGCGCACGATCCTGCCCGACCTGGCGACCCTGCGCGGGCGCGGCATGCCGATCCGCGGCGAGGCGGGGCCGGGCGGCGGGCTCAGGCTCGAGGGCGGGCGCGGGCTCACGGCGGTCCACGTCGCCCCGGCCGAGGTGGTGGCGCTGTGGCTCGCCGCCCGGCTCTCCCAGGAGGCCAGCGACCTGCCCTGGAGCCGGGCGGCGCAGACCGGCCTCACGAAGCTGCTCGGCAGCCTGCCGGACGCCAAGGCGCGCGACCTGCGCGCGCTCTGTCGCCGCGTGGTCGTCGGGCCCCCGGCCAGCGCGACGGTCCGGGCCGGGGCCGGCGCCGCGCCCGCCGAGTTCCTGCGCCTGTTCGAGGAGGCGTTCACGGCCGGGCTCGGGCTCGGGTTCCACTACCGGGACCGGCAGGGCCGGCCCTCGGTGCGCCGGGTGGAGCCGCACGGCCTGCTGGTCGAGACCCCGGTCTGGTACGTCCTCGCCCGCGACGTCGAGAAGGGCGAACCGCGCATGTTCCGCATGGACCGGATCTCCCGCGCGCGGGTGCTGCGCGACCTGCCGTTCCGTCCCTCGTTCGAGGTGATCCGCGCCCAG
>CAZKQE010000066.1:0-10198 GCA_964554725.1 uncultured bacterium | reverse complement strand
CGGGCGTCCCGCCGGCCACGGCGATCGTCACCAGGACGGTGCCGACCGGCACCACCTGGCCCTCGTCGACCCGCAGCGCCTCGATGGTGCCGGTGCGCGGGGAGGGGATCTCGACGTTCGCCTTGTCCGTCATCACCTCGACCAGCGGCTGGTCCTCGCGGACGGCGTCCCCGGCCTTCACCAGCCAGCGCACGATCTCGCCCTCGGCCACCCCTTCGCCGATGTCCGGCAGCTTCACCTCGAACGCCATGCGGGTCCCGTCCTCTAGTCCAGGAAGTCGAACCGGCCGATCTCGTGCTCGCGCTCGTACAGCCGCCGCCCGCGCGCGCTCAGCTCCTCGTAGCGCGCGGCGACTCCGCGCTTGAACTCCTCGTAGACCGCCTCGCTGGTCCAGCGGTCGGCGACCACGAACCGCAGCGGGTCGCGCAGGTCCTTCATCAGCGTGGTGCTGATGTAGCCCGGGCACTCGCGGAACAGGTCGCCCCACGGACCGTCCGGCCGGTAGTACGACTCGAACTCCTCGACCCGCTCGGGTCGCGCCCGGTACTCCCACACGACGACCAGCATCAGGCGAAGGTCATGACGTGCTCGATCGCGCGCAGGGCGCGCGGCGCGTCGGGAAGGTAGCTGTGCTCGAGCGTGTAGGGGAAGGGCGTGTCGTAGCCGGTGACCCGCAGCACCGGCGCCTGCAGCGAGGTGAGCGCCTGCTCCGCCGCCAGCGCCGCCAGCTCGGCCCCGAACCCGCAGGTGCGCGGCGCCTCGTGCAGCACCACGAGCCGGCCGGTCTTGCGCACGCTGGCGAGCAGGGTCTCGGCGTCGAGCGGCGCCAGCGTGCGCAGGTCCACGACCTCCACCGACCAGCCGCGCTCCCCCGCCGCCTCCGCCGCCTCGACCGCGACCGGCACCATCGCGCCGTAGGCGACCACCGTGCACTGCGTCCCCTCGCGCGCGATGCGGGCGCGGCCGATCGGCACCGTGAACCGGCCCTCCGCCACCTCCTCGCGGGTCGAGCGGTAGAGCCGCTTGGGCTCGAGGAAGATGACCGGGTCCTCGCCGGCGAGCGCGGCGAGCAGCAGTCCCTTGGCGTCCGACGGCGTCGAGGGGATGACGACCGTGAGGCCGGCGGTGTGGCAGAAGTAGGCTTCGGGGCTCTGCGAGTGGTAGAGGCCGCCCTTGATGCCGCCGCCGTAGGGCGCGCGCAGGACCACCGGGCAGGCGTACTGGCCGGCCGAGCGCCAGCGCAGCTTCGCCATCTCGGAGACGATCTGGTCGAAGGCGGGATAGATGAAGTCCACGAACTGGATCTCGGCCACCGGCTTGAGCCCGTAGAGCGCCATGCCGATCGCCGCGCCGACGATGCCGTTCTCGGCCAGCGGCGTGTCCACCACCCGCGCCTCGCCGAACTCGGCCTGCAGCCCCTCGGTGACCCGGAACACCCCGCCCGCGCGGCCCACGTCCTCGCCCAGCAGGACCACGGCGGGGTCCTCGCGCAGCGCGACGCGCAGCGCGTCCTGGATGGCCTGCACCATGGTCATGGGGGGCATGGGGTTCTCCCGTGGAACCTGCGAAGCCGGCGCAGATTAGCCGATGGGTGGGGGGCGGGCAACCGGCGCCGCAGGTCGTCGCGGGGAGCACCCGTTGCGGCCGTCGCGGCCCCCGGCGGCCGACCCCGGCCGGTCGGGGAGCGGCCCGGATGGGGCCGGAATTTAGCCTTGCCAAATCCGATAATTAGCCTAGGCTAATTGCCTCGGTCCCGCCGGGTCGGCGGGCGGCCGACGGGAGAGGAGGCAGGCGATGACCGGGACGTCCCCGACGATGGAGCGCGTGCGCCGCGCCGCGACCGGCCTCGCGTTCGTGGCGGCGCTGGTCCTCGTCGCCTTCGCCCTTGCGGGCCGGACCGACCTGCCGATGCTCCGCGCGTTCGTCGCCGTGTGCGCCGCCCTCATGCTGCTCGGCATCGTCGTCATCGACCCCGACCTCGCGCGCGAGCGCTGGCGCCGCGGGCAGACGGGCGAGGACCCGGCGCGGCTGGCCGCGATCCGGCTCCTGTTCCTCGTCCTGTTCGTCTACGCGCTGCTCGACACGGGCCGGCTGCACTGGTCGGACGGCGTGCCGGCGGCGCTCTCCGGGCTCGCGCTCGGGTCGTTCGCGCTCGCGTTCCTCTGGGAGCTGTGGGCGGTCGCGGTGAACCGTTTCTTCGTGCCGGTGATCCGGCTCCAGCCCGAACGGGGCCACGCGGTGGTCACGCGCGGGCCCTACGCGGTCGTCCGTCACCCGGGCTACGCCGGCATGACCGTGATGGGGCCGGCCGCCGCGCTGGCGATCGGCTCGTGGGGAGCGCTGGCCCCGGGGCTCGCGCTCGCCGGCCTGTTCCTCGCGCGGACCGCCCACGAGGATGCCTTCCTCCGCCGTCATCTCGACGGCTACGCGGAGTACGCCGGCCGCGTGCGCTACCGTCTGCTGCCCGGGGTGTGGTGAGCCATGACCGCCCTCTCGCGCTCCCGGCAGGACTATCTGAAGGCGCTCTACGCGCTCGACCGGCACGACGAGCCGGTCCCCACCTCGCACCTGGCCGCGCGCCTCGGCGTCTCGGCGCCCTCGGTGACGAACATGCTCACCCGTCTCGCCGCCGAGCGGCTCGTCCGGCACGCGCCGCGGGCGGGGGCCCGCCTCACGGCGCGCGGTCGTCGCGAGGCGCTCGAGATGGTGCGGCGCCACCGCATCCTCGAGACCTTCCTCGTGAACGTGCTGGGGCTCGACTGGTCCGAGGTGCACGCCGACGCCGAGGTGCTGGAGCACCACATCAGCCCGCGGGTGCTCGAGGCGATCGACCGGCTGGTCGGGCATCCGCACGAGGATCCGCACGGGCATCCGATCCCGGACCGCGAGGGCCGCATGCGGCGGCGCGCGCTGCTGCCGCTCGCCGGGCTCGCGCGCGGGCGGCGCGCGGTGGTGCGCGAGATCCGCGACGCCGACGGGGGCCGGATGGCGCGCTGGAAGTCGGCGGGGCTGGTGCCGGGGGCGCGGGTGCGCATGCGCGAGGTGCGGCCGCTCGACGACGTGTTCGAGCTCGAGGTCGGCCGTCGGCGCCTGGTCACGGGCAGCGAGGGTCTGGAGGGCGTGATGGTCGAACTGCACCGCACGGGGAGCCGCGGCTCGGGAGGCGCGCGATGAAGGCACGCGGCGCGCCGCAGGAGCGCGGGGGAACGGAGGACGCGATGGCGAAGGGGGACGGCCGCGGCGTGCGTCGCCGCGACTTCATGAAGGTCGGGGCGCTGCTGTCCGCCGGCTGGCTGCTGGGACCGCGCGCGCTGCGCGCGGCCGAGGAGCGGGCGCACGGCGCGGCCGCCGGGCACGACACCGCCGGCTCGATGGCCCACCTGTCGGGCACGGTCGGCGACATCGCCTTCGACGGCCGCCAGCCGATCGAGCCCATGCACTACCTGACCACGTTCAACGAGTGCGAGTTCCCGCGCCACAAGGACTGGCACCGCGCCACCCCGCTGGGCGACGGGCGCACGCTCCACGAGTACGAGATGGTCGCCTACGACAAGGAGATCGAGATCGCCCCCGGCATCTACTTCCCGGCCTGGACCTACAACGGGCAGGTGCCGGGGCCCACGATCCGCGCCACGGAGGGCGACCGTATCCGCATCCACTTCGTGAACCAGGGCAGCCACCCGCACACGATCCACTTCCACGGCTTCCACCACGCGAACATGGACGGGGTGTTCGAGATCATCCCCCCGGGCGGCGAGTTCACCTACGAGTTCGACGCCGACCCGGTGGGCCTCCACCTCTACCACTGCCACTCGGTGCCGCTGAAGCGGCACATCCACAAGGGCCTCTACGGCGTGTTCATCGTCGATCCGAGGGAGCCGCGGCCGCCGGCGCGCGAGCTGGTCATGCTGATGAACGGGTTCGACACCAACTTCGACAACGACAACGAGGTCTACGCCGTCAACAGCGTCGCGTTCCACCACATGAAGCACCCGATCCCGGTGACGCTCGGCGAGCTCGTCCGCATCTACGTGGTCAACGTGCTCGAGTTCGACCTCGTCAACTCGTTCCACATCCACGGCCACTTCTTCGACGTGTTCCCGACCGGCACGCGCGCCACGCCGAGCGCCTACACCGACACGATCCAGTTCGTGCAGGGGGAACGGGCGATCGTCGAGCTGCGGTTCCGCTTCCCGGGCCAGTTCATGTTCCACGCGCACCAGAGCGAGTTCGCCGAGCTGGGGTGGATGGGCG
Organism: uncultured bacterium; assembly: GCA_964554725.1. Classification (GTDB taxonomy): domain Bacteria; phylum Eisenbacteria; class RBG-16-71-46; order RBG-16-71-46; family RBG-16-71-46; genus WS-11. The sequence goes on along the minus strand of CAZKQE010000066.1, from coordinate 5,944 downwards.
TGTTCGAGGTGAAGGAGGCCTCCCATGCGTCCTGAGCGGCGCGGGCTCCCCACCGCGGTGGTCGCCGTGCTGCCGCTGGCGCTGGTCGCGGGGCTGCTCCTGACGCTGCGGGTCTTCGACCCCACCAGCGTCTTCCAGGCGGCGTTCCCGCCCATCGAGGAGCTCACGATCGAGCGGCTCACGCTGCGGCCGCACCAGATCGTGGTCCACGTCGTCAATGGCGGGCCCGAGCCGGTCACGGTCGCCCAGGTGATGGTGGACGACGCCTACTGGGACCACGCGATGACCCCGGCGCGGACCGTCCCGCGGCTCGGCCGCGCGACGGTCACCGTGCCCTATCCCTGGGTCGAGGGGGAGACCCACCACCTCAAGCTCGTCACCTCGACCGGCCTCACCTTCGAGAAGGAGATCCCGGTCGCGGTCGCCACCCCCGAGCCCTCGCTGGCGTTCGTCGGGCTGTTCGCCCTGCTCGGCGTCTACGTCGGGGTCATCCCGGTCGCGCTCGGGCTCATCTGGTTCCCGGCCCTGCGCCGGGTGTCGCCACGATGGATGGACTTCTTCCTGTTCCTGACGCTCGGGCTGCTGGTGTTCCTCGGCGTGGACGCGCTCCACGAGGCGACCGACCTGGTCGCGGACATCCCGGGCGCCTTCCAGGGCGTGGGGCTGCTGGCGCTGGGCCTGGTCGGGAGCTTCGGCCTGCTCACCGCGGCCGGCGAGCGGCTGGCGCGGGCGCCCTCGCCCGGCGCCGGCGCCGGGGCCTCGCCGATGGCGCTCGCGGTCATGGTCGCGATCGGCATCGGCCTGCACAACCTGAGCGAGGGGCTGGCGATCGGCGCCGCCTACACGCTCGGCAACGTCGCGCTGGGCTCGATGCTGGTGATCGGCTTCACCCTCCACAACACGACCGAGGGGCTGGCGATCGTCGCCCCGGTCGCGCGCAGCGTCGTGCGCCTGCGCGACCTGGTGATGCTGGGGGCGATCGGCGGCCTGCCGACGATCCTCGGCGCCTGGCTCGGGGGCTTCACCTACTCGGCGGTGCTGGCGCTGCTGTTCCTCGCGATCGGCGCCGGGGCGATCTTCCAGGTGGTGTGGCAGATCGCGGCCCAGATGGCCTCCGGGCGCGAACGGGCCGCCTCGCTCGTCACCCTGCCGAACATGGCCGGACTCCTCGCGGGGTTCCTCATCATGTACGCGACCGGCCTGCTGGTGGCCGCATGAGCGGCGGGCCGATGCGCGTCGTGCGCGGACTGGCGCTGCTGCTCGCGGCCGCCGCGGCCTGCGCCTTCGCGTGGTCCACGCTCCCGGGCGGGATGGGGGGCGGGCCGCGCGAGGTGGTGGTGGTCGCCCGCGACATGGCCTTCACCGTGGCGGGCGAGACCGGGCCGAACCCGACCCTGCGGCTGCGGGCCGGCGAGCGCGTGCTGCTCGTGCTCGAGAACCGCGACCCGGGGATGCTGCACGACCTGGTGGCGCCCGGGCTCGGTCTGCGCACCGCGACGATCGGGTTCGGCGTCTCCGACCGGGTCCGCCTCACCGCGCCGTCGGTCCCCGGGGAGCACGACTACTTCTGCACCTTCCACGACCGCCTGATGCGCGGCCGCGTGGTGGTCGAGTGACCCGCCCGCCCCGCGCCCGCGCGGCCGCGCTGCTGGCGCTGGCGCTGCTCGCGCCGGCGGCCCGCGCCGCCGACGCCGGCCCGATCGAGGACAACAGCTTCCTGGTCGAGGAGGCGTACAACCAGGAATCGCGCGTCGTGCAGCACATCTTCACCTGGATGCGCCCGCGCGACGGCGGCGCGTGGGAGGGGAGCTTCACCCAGGAGTGGCCCGCCTCCGGACGGCGCCACCAGCTGAGCTACACGATCCCGCTGGTTCGCGTCGCCGATGCCGCCGGTGGCGGGCTCGGCATCGGCGACATCGGCCTCCACTACCGGTTCATGGCGCTGGGGGTCGAGGGCGGGAGGGTGGCGTTCGCGCCGCGCCTCTCCGCGCTCCTCGCCAGCGGCGACGTCTTCCGCGGCCTCGGGGCGGGCGCGCCCGGCGTGCAGGTGAACCTGCCGCTCAGCGTGACCCTCGCGCCCCGCTGGGTGGCGCATGCCAACGCGGGGGCGACGCGCATCGGCGACCCCCGCCTGATCTCGGTGGGTCCCTCCCGGCCACCGACCGGAAACCGCGGCTTCAACCTCTCCCAGAGCCTCATCTGGCTCGCCGCCCCGCGCGTGAACCTCATGCTCGAGCTGGCCTGGGACCGCCAGGAGGCGCTGTTCGGGTCCGGCAGCGCCGACCGCGAGGACGGGCTGCTGCTCGCGCCCGGCGTGCGCTGGGCGCACGACTTCGCGAACGGACTCCAGATCGTGCCCGGGGTCGCGGTCCCGATCGGACTCGGCCCGAGCCGCGGCGAGCGGGCGATCTTCCTCTACGCGAGCTTCGAGCACGGCTTCTGACCCCGCCGGGACCGGCGGGCACCGCGGTGCCCCGCCGGCCGCGCCCCGTGCCCGTCACGCCCCCGTCTTGCAAAACCCCGGCGGGCGCGTCACCCTTGCGCCCCGCGGCCGGATCCGCCCGCCGCGCCGACGCGTCGCGCCCCCCCGGCGCGAGGGAGCCAAACTGAGCGATCGCATCCAGCACGGCCGTCTCAAGGCGACGATCTCGGACGTCCTCGACCTCGGGCTCGACGTGCTGCCGCACTACGAGCTGGCGGTCATCCCGCTCCTCGACGGGGCCGAGCGTCCCGCCGAGTGGCCGGAGGTCAAGCGGCGGCTGCGCTCGGAGGGGGTGCGGGCGGCCTCCCATCGCGGCGCCCTGCTGCTCGAGCCGGGGGAGATGGACCGCTTCGCCTCGGTCGGGCTGCTGACCGGCAACGACGAGCTGCTGCTGTGCACCGAGTGGCACGACGAGTTCGAGAGCTTTCCCGGACGGGTCGGCAGCGAGGCGCTGGACTTCAACGAGGGCACGCCGCTCGGGCTCGAGGAGTGGATGATCGACAGCGGCTGCCTGCTGGTGCTGGGGGACGGGGCGGGCCTCAACTTCGCCACCCTCGACGGGGCGCTCGCCGAGCGCCTGCGCGCCCGCTTCCCGGCCGCCACGGACTGACCGGGGTGACGGCCGGCGCCCGGGACGGACGCGGCCCCGCCGCCTCGCGCCTGCGCGAGGTCGCCTTCGACGGGCCCGCCGGCAGCCTCGAGGGTCTGCTGCAGGAGCGCGACGACCACGCCCACGCCGTCACGGCGGTGGTCTGCCATCCCCATCCGCTCCACGGCGGCACCCTGCACAACAAGGTCGCGCACCGTGTCGCCGCGGTCTGCCACCAGCTCGGGGCGGCGGTGCTGCGCTTCAACTTCCGCGGGGTCGGCGCGAGCGCGGGCGCGTTCGACGGCGGCGCCGGCGAGCTCGAGGACGCGCGCGCGGCGCTGCGCTGGATGGAGGCCCGCTACCCGTACGCCCGCCGCTGGCTGGCCGGCTTCTCGTTCGGTTCCTGGGTGGCCGCGCGGCTGGCGGCCGCGGAGCCGTCCATCGAGCGCGTCATCCTGGTCGCCCCGCCGGTCGGCCGCTCCGACTTCTCCGCCCTGCGCACCGCCCGCGTGCCCAAGCTGGTGGTCCAGGGCACCGCCGACGAGCTGTGTCCGCCGGCGGCGCTGGAGGCCGAGTTCCCGCGCTGGGCGGAACCCCGGGCGCTGCGGCTCGTCGAGGGGGCCACCCACTTCTTCGACCGTCAGCTCGCCGCGCTGGCGGACGCGCTGCGCGCGGGGCTCGCCGAGCCGGTCAGCCGTCGGCCCTGAGCCCGCCGCCCTCGCGGCCGCGGGCGCGCTCGCTCTCGAGCGCGGGCTCGACGTGGACGACGACGTCCGTGACCCCGGGCCAGCGCTCGCGCAGCCGCTGCTCGACCCGGTGTCCGACCGCGTGGGCGGCGGCGATCGCCATCTGCGGGTCCACCAGGATGTGCAGGTCGATGTGGATGTCGTCGAGCGCCCCGCGCGAGCGCACGTTGTGCGCCTCGCGCACCCCGCGTTCCTCGAGCGCCGCGGCCTCGACCTGGTCGGGAGGGATCCGCCGCTCGTCGGCGAGGGTCGAGAGCGTGCCGAGCACGATGCGCACCCCGGCGGCGGCGATGAGCCCGACGATCACGAACGCGGCCGCCACGTCCGCCCACGGGATGCCCGCGCGCCCGGCCAGGAAGCTGATCAGCACGAGCAGGCTGGCGCCGACGTCGCTCGCGGTGTGCGCGGCGTCCGACTCGAGCAGCTCGCTGCCCAGCCGCCGGCCCTCGCGGCGCTCGACCCACACCACGACCAGGTTGATCGCGATCGTGACGCCGACGATCAGATAGCCCAGCGCGCCGACCGCCGGCGGCGTCGGCGCGCGCAGCCGCGCGATCGCGCCGCCGATCACCTCGTGGCAGCCGATGAACAGCATGCCGGCCACCGCGAGGGCCGCGAAGGTCTCGTACTTGCGGTGCCCGTAGGGGTGGTTGGCGTCAGGCGGCCGTCGCGCGACCGCCACCCCGACCAGCCCGATCACGTTCGAGGAGGCGTCGAGCAGGGAGTGGATCCCGTCGGCGGTCATCGCGATCGCGCCCGAACTCCCCCCGTAGACCAGCTTGGCGACGGCCACCGCCAGGTTGAGCCACAGGATGCGCCACAGGACCGAGGCGATGCGGTCCCGCCGTCGCGCGGCCCGCTCGTTCACGGGCGCCGATCCCCGGCCCGCCGGCGGCGCCCCGCCGGACCGGGACGCCGGGCCGCGTCCCGAAGGAGGCCGCGCCCGGACCCCGCGGGGCGGCACCGGTCCACACTTGTCATCGTCCTGACTCCGTCCCGAAGCCGATCCCTGCCGCCATTCGTCCGGTTCCTGTACGATTCGTCATCCGCACGGGCCCGGCCGCCGTTCCGGGCCCCGCCGCCGCCGCGCGGCCGCCGACATCTTCGAGTGGAGGTCGTTTGAATCGCAAGCGCTGGATCCTCGTCGCGACGGTCGTCGTCGTGGCCCTCGCGGGGGCGTGGTGGTTCCGGTCCCGGGCCGACGGCGCGGCGCCGAAGTATCGCACGGCCGAGGTGGCGCGCGGGAGCATCGAAAGCGTGGTCTCGGCCACCGGGACGATCCGGCCGGTGATCCAGGTCGAGATCGGCAGCCAGGTCAGCGGCACGGTGGCGCGGCTCCACGCGGACTTCAACTCGCGCGTGCGCGCCGGGCAGGTCCTGGTCGAGCTCGAGCCCTCCTCGTTCCGGGCGCGCGAGGTGCAGGCCGAGGCGGCGGTCGCGCGCGCCGAGGCCTCGGTGAAGGACGCCGAGCGCGCGCTGGCCCGCGCCCGCGAGCTGTTCTCGCAGAACTACGTCTCCCAGGCGGACCTCGACGCGGCCACCGTCGCGGTCGAGCTGCGCAAGGCGGACCTCAAGCAGGCCCAGGCGCAGCTCGAGTCCGCGGTCGTGGACCGCCGCCACGCGACGATCCGGTCGCCGATCGACGGCGTCGTCATCTCGCGCTCGATCGACCTCGGCCAGACGGTCGCGGCGAGCCTGCAGGCGCCGAAGCTGTTCGTGATCGCCAACGACCTCGCCCAGATGCAGGTCGAGAGCAAGATCGACGAGTCCGACATCGGTCGGCTCCGCACCGGCCAGCGCGTGTCCTTCACGGTGGACGCCTTCCCCGACCGCACGTTCGCGGGCGAGGTGTCCCAGGTGCGGCTCGAGCCGCTGGTCGAGCAGGGGGTGGTCACCTACACGACCGTGATCCGGACCCGCAACCCCGACCTGCAGCTGCGGCCGGGGATGACCGCGAACGTGACCGTCAGCATCGAGCGGCGCGAGGACGCGCTGCGCATCCCGAACGCGGCGCTCCGGTTCCGCCCGCCGTCGCCGGGCGGGGGACGGGAGGGCGGCGACGGCGGCCGCGGCGCGGTGGCGATGGTGGGGCCCGGAGCGCCCGGCGGACGGTCGGCGGCGGGTCCG
>CAZKQE010000065.1:0-10204 GCA_964554725.1 uncultured bacterium | reverse complement strand
GGTCGTGGTGCTCGCCTTCTTCCTCTACGACTGGCGCATCGCGCTGATCACCTGCGTCGCCATCCCGCTCTCGCTCATGGCGGCACTCATGGTGTTGTACGCCAACGGCACGACGATCAATACGATGATCCTCGCCGGGTTCGTCATCGCGCTCGGCGCCCTCGTGGACGACGCGATCGTCGGGATCGAGAACATCGTCCGTCGCCTCCGACAGAACCGCCGCGAGCGTACGGGGGCCTCCATCCCGCGCATCATCCTCGAGGCCTCGCTCGAGGTCCGGCATGCGATCGTCTACGCGACGCTGATCGAGGTCGTCGCCCTGCTTCCGGTCTTCTTCCTCGACGGCCTGTCCGGCGCGTTCTTCCGGCCGCTGGCGACCTCCTACGCCCTGGCACTCCTCGCATCGATGCTGGTCGCACTCACCGTCACGCCGGCGCTGGCCTACCTCTTCCTCTCCCGCGCTCCCCTGTCGGAGACGGAGTCGCCCTTCGTCCGCTGGCTGCAGGGGATCTACGTGCGGGTCCTCGAACCGATCGTGCAGCGCCCCAAACTGGCCTATGCCACCGTCGGGCTGGTGGCGCTCGCCGGCGTCCTCGTGGTCCCGAAGCTCGGACAGTCCCTGCTGCCGGACTTCAAGGAGCGCGACTTCCTGATGCACTGGCTCACCGAACCGGGCACCTCGAACGGCGAGGAGGTGCGCATCACGGCGCAGTCCGACAAGGAGCTGCGCGCCATCCCCGGGGTGCGCAACTTCGGCGCGCACATCGGCCAGGCCCTCATCATGGACGAGGTCTACGGCGTCTACTTCGGCGAGAACTGGGTCAGCGTCGACCCGAAGGTGGACTACGACAAGACGCTGGCGGCGATCCAGGCCGCGGTGGACGGCTATCCCGGGCTGGTGCGGGACGTGCAGACCTACCTCAAGGAGCGGATCCGCGAGGTGCTCACCGGGTCGCCCACCGCGATCACGATCCGCATCTTCGGCGACGACCTGACGCTCATCCGCGAGAAGGCCGACGAGGTCAAGGAGGCGATCGAGCCGATCCCCGGCATCGTCGACCTCAAGGTGGAGTCGCAGAAGGCGATCCCTCAGATCGACGTGAAGGTGGACCTGGCGGCCGCCGAGCGCCACGGGGTCAAGCCCGGCGACGTCCGGCGCATGGCCGCGGCGATGGTCACCGGCACCGAGGTCGGCGACATCTTCCGCGACGGCAAGGCCTACGACGTCAACATCTGGAGCACCCCCGAGCACCGGCACAGCGTGCACTCCATCCAGAACCTGCCGATGGACACGAAGAGCGGGCAGCAGGTGCCGCTCTCCGAGCTGGCGGACGTGAAGATCGTCTCGACGCCCAACCACATCGACCGCTGGCAGATGAAGCGGAAGATCGACGTGCGGGCGAACGTGCGCGGTCGCGACCTGGGATCGGTGGTGGCCGAGGTCCGCGACAAGCTCGAGGACGTCGAGTTCGCCGCCGGCTACCATCCCGAGCTGCTGGGCGAGTACGCCGAGCGGGAGAAGGCGCAGGAGAAGATGCGCGGCCTGATGCTGGTGGCGGCGCTGGGGATCCTGCTCATGCTGCAGGCGTCGTTCATGGACTGGCGGCTGGCGCTGGTCGGGTTCCTCGCCCTGCCCGCGGCGCTGGTCGGCGGCGTGCTGGCCGCGTTCCTCGGCGACGGGATCATCTCGCTGGGCTCGATCGTCGGCTTCCTCACCGTGCTCGGCATCGCCGCCCGGAACGGGATCATGCTGATCAACCACTACCAGCACCTCGAGCGGTTCGAGGGCGAGGCGTTCGGGCTCGGGCTGGTGATCCGCGGAGCCCGCGAGCGCATCTCGCCGATCCTCATGACCGCCTCGACCACCGGGCTCGCGCTGGTGCCGCTGCTCATCGCCGGGACCATCCCCGGCCACGAGATCGAGCACCCGATGGCGGTGGTGATCCTCGGCGGTCTCGTGACCTCGACGCTGCTCAACCTGTTCGTGATGCCGTCGCTCTACCTGCGGTTCGCCCGCCCGATGGCCCAGACGGCGCCGGCCCCGCCGGCCTGAGGCGGCCTGCGGGGTGCGGTCCCTGACCCCATGGTGTAAGGTGCGGCCCCGGAGCTTCCGACCGGGGCCGCGCCCCACCCCCGCCCCGCTCCGCGCCCGCACTCCCGGTCCACCCATCCGCACACCCTCGCGGGCGACCTGTCGCCCGGACACGAAAGGAGACATGCCCGTGACGGCCCACCGTCCGGTTCACCGCCTCGCGCCCGCGAGGATCGCCCTGCTGGTCGCCACCACGATCGCCCTCGCCCTCCCCCCCCTCGCCCGGGCCGGGGTCAAGGTGGCCGAGCAGGAGGACTTCACCCTCGAGCTCGGCATGCGGCTCCAGGCGCGGCTGGAGTACGAGGCGCTGGGCGGGGGCACCGGCTCCAGCGACTGGCAGCGCGACTTCATGGTGCGCCGCGCCCGCCTCAAGGCGAACGGGAAGATGCTGGGCGCCAGCTACGGCTTCGAGTGGAAGATCGACGGCACCGACCAGGTGGGCGCCACCCCGTCCGCCCAGGTCGAGAACGCCTGGATGCAGTTCCCGCTCGGCGGCAGCGTCGAGCTGCGCGCGGGGCTCTACGACCAGCCCTACTCCCGCGACCGCCTCACCTCGGACTCCCGCCAGCTGGCGGTGGACCGCGGCGCGGTGTCCGGGGTCCCGGACGCCCTGGGCCTGGCCGACAACGCGGTCGGGTTCCACCTCCTCGGCAAGGCCTTCCAGGGACGGGCGGGCTACGCGCTGGGCCTGTTCGACAACCGGCGCGTCGCCGGGCGACTCCAGGACCGGCCGATGGCCGTCGGCCGCCTCGACGTCAACCTGGGGTCCACGAAGGACGTCTTCCAGGACGCCCACTTCGGGTCCGACGCGTGGTACTCGTTCGGCGTGAACGGCAGCTACCAGACGATCGAGAACTTCGCCGGCTCCGACAGCGCCACCTACTCCGCGCTCGGTGCGGACGCGATGATCGACGTCCCGACCGCGGCCGGCCGCCTGTTCGTGAAGGGCGAAGTCCACACCGTGCGCGTGGACCCGTCGGGACCGGCGCCCGCGAACGACACCCGCACCTGGATGCTGGGGGCCGGGCTGCTCGTGCTCGAGGAGCGGCTCCAGCCCTTCGTCCGCTTCGACGAGGTCCGGCTCGACCCCGCCTTCGGCGGCGGCATCCGCGACATCACCTATCTCGGCCTCAACATCTACCGTCGCGGGCACAGCCTCAAGTTCCAGAGCGACCTGCGGCTGGAGTCGAACACCGGCGAGGCGGTCGACGGCGCCCGCCTGCAGGCCCAGATCGACTTCTGACGCCGGGCGGCTCCCGGGGGCGCGGCCCGCTCGCCCCCGGGGCCCGTGCCGCCCGATGCCGCTGCGCCGCCCGACGCCGTCGCGCCACCGCGCGCCCGGGTCCGTCCCGGGCTGCGCCGGATCCCCACCGGTGCGGGTGAACCGACCCGGTGCGCGCCGGCGCCCGCCCGGGTACGGACCGCCAACCCCTTCCCCGCGCGCCTCACCCCGTGCTTCCCGGTACGGCATGGAACTCGCTATGGCCGCGCGCGGTCCGGCGGTGTCCGGGGGGCCCGCCCCGGACGCCGCGACCGCGCACCGTCGGAGGGCAGAGCCCATGAGCGAGATCGTCGAGCTGGTCCGGGGGGTGGCCGCATCCATCTCCCGCTACTACTACCTCCTGGCCCTGGCGCTGCTCGGGGTCTACATGCTGGATCGCGGGCGCCGGGCGGCCGACCAGGAGCGCGCCGAGGAGGCCCGGGAGCGGCACGCGGCCTGACGGCCGGGCCCCGGGTCCCGGGCGCGGGCGACCGGGCACCTCCCGTGCGCGGATGGTCTGGACGCTGGCATATCACTTGTATACAATTCCCATGCGTCACGGAGGTCCCCGCCACCGCGCGATTCCGATGATCGGGCCCATCCGGAAGGCAGGTTCACCCGCGTACCGCCCGACCCCGGCGATCCCCCGAGGAGTTGTTCCCATGGTCCGCAGCATCCGAGCCCTCCGTCCCGCCCCCCTCGTCCTCCTGCTCGCGGCGCTCGCCGCCGGGCCGGCGATGGGCCAGCCCGGCACCGTCCTCTCGAACCAGAAGATCAGCGACACCGCCGGCAACTTCACGCCGGTGATCGACAACCTGGACGAGCTCGGCGGTTCGATCGCCCATCTCGGCGACCTCGACGGCGCCGGTCCCAGCGTGGCGGCGATCGCCATCGGCGCCGCGTTCGACGACGACGGCGGCGGCGACCGCGGCGCGGTCTACATCGCCTACCTGAACGCGGCGGGCAGCGTCCTCTCGCACGTGAAGATCAGCGAGATCACGAACCTCCCGGGCGCCCCACTCGACAACCTCGACGAGTTCGGCAGCTCGCTGGCGTGGCTCGGGGACCTCGACGGCGCGGGCGCGAGCGTCGGCGCCCTGGCGGTCGGCGCGGTCGGGGACGACGACGGCGGCAGCGGGCGCGGGGCGGTCTACATCCTGTTCCTGAACGCCTCCGGGACCGTGCTCTCGCTGCAGAAGATCAGCAACACGCAGGGCAACTTCACCGCCGTCCTCGACAACCTGGACGAGTTCGGCGGGGCGCTCGCGCATCTCGGCGACCTCGACGGAGCGGGGCCGAGCGCCGCGACGCTCGCGGTCGGAGCGATCGGCGACGACGACGGCGGCGTGGACCGCGGCGCGGTCTACATCCTGTTCCTCGCCTCGACCGGCAACGTGCTCAGCTTCCAGAAGATCAGCAACACCCAGGGCAACTTCTCCGGCGTGCTCGACAACCTCGACGACTTCGGGTCGTCCCTCGCCGCCCTCGGCGATCTCGATGGCGCCGGCCCCAGCGTGATCGCGCTGGCGGCGGGCGCGGCCTTCGACGACGACGGCGGGGCCGACCGCGGCGCGGTCTACATCCTGTTCCTGAACGCCACCGGGACCGTACGATCCCACCAGAAGCTGAGCGACACCCAGGGCAACTTCACCGCCACCTTCCTGGACCTCGACGAGTTCGGCGGCGCCGTGGCGCATCTCGGCGACATCGACGGCCCCGCCGGCGGCGTCACCGCGCTCGCGGTCGGGGTCGGCGGCGACGACGACGGCGGCGACGGGCGCGGGGCCGTGCAGATCCTGTTCCTGAACTCGGCCGGCGTCTGCACCGGGTTCCAGAAGATCAGCGACCTGGCGGGCAACTTCCCGGTGCCGCTCGACAACCTCGACGGCTTCGGCTCGTCGCTGGCGGTCCTCGGCGACCTCGACGGGAACGGTTCCAGCTTCGTCGCGCTGGCGGTCGGCGCCACCGGCGACGACGACGGCGGCGTGGACCGCGGCGGGCTCTACATCCTCTTCCTCGACGGGGTCTCGGTGGTGGGGGTCCCCACCACGCCGGGCCCCCTCGCCGGGCACACGCTCGGCCACGCCGCTCCCAACCCGTTCCGCCCCCGCACCACGCTGCCGTTCCGGCTCGCCGGGGATGCGGACGTGCGGATCGAGGTGTGGGACATCCACGGTCGCGCGGTCCGCGGCCTGGTGGACGCCCGGCTCCCGGCCGGCGCGCACGAGACCGTCTGGGACGGCCGTGACGACCAGGGTCGCGGACTCTCCGCCGGCACGTACTTCTTCCGCATGACGGTGGACGGTCGCCCGGTGGGCCGCGCCGAGAAGGCGTTGCTCATCCGCTGACGGCCGGCGCAGTGCGCGACGGGGCGGGCCGGCGTCCACCGGCCCGCCCCGTCGTCCGTTCCCGGCCCGATGGCCTAGAAGCGGAACGTGTACTGGAGCTTGACCGGGGCCTGGTTCGAGACGAAGCGCCACCGGTCGTCGGGACCGCGCTCGACGTTGTGGTTGTAGACGAGGAACAGGTCCCCGCGGGGGCCGAACGTCCAGCGCAGGCGGTTGTTCGATCCCAGCTCGCGGCTCCGGGTGTCGTACTGGGTGACGCTGCTGATCTGCAGGTCGGGGGAGACGTTGACCTCCAGGCGCACCCCCAGCAGCTGCTCCTCGATGTCCGCCAGCGCCAGCGAGTCGCCGCCCCCTCCCGACTCGACCAGACCGAGGAGGCTGCCCGTGCTGCGCTCGCCCGTCACCTCGAGGCGGAGGAAGCCGAACGGCCGCACGCCGATCCCGGCCTCGACGGTGCTGAGGCGTCCGTTGTAGTAGTCCCCCGACTCCCACACGACCCGGGCGCTGACCCGGCGCTTCTCCGCCGACCGGAAGCCGACCACGAACCGGGTCCACTCGTAGGAGCCGGTGGCGAGGTCCACGCCGTCCGCGATCGCGAATGTCGTGTCGGGCGGCACCCGGTCGCCCTGCGGCTCGATCGCGAACTCGAACAGGTCCCCGCTGTGGAACAGGACGTCGAGCGGGCGGGCCGAGAGCGCGTAGCTGGTCCAGGTCGAGTTGTCGAGGCGGTTGTACAGGGTGAGGTTGAGCTCCTGCGTGACCTCGCGCACGCCGGGCCACCACGGGCGCGGCGTCGTCGTCGCGCTGAGGTCCCAGATGTGGACCCCCGTCCGCGGGACGAACCCGAGCGAGGGTTGGAAGCCGTCGCCGATGCGGATCGTCGAGAGGTTGAGGTCGACCGGGTCGTTCGGGTAGTCGAACCGCAGCCCGTACGCGGACTTCTCGCCGGACAGGTCCTCGCGGTCGTTCACCAGACCCCACACGCCGACCAGCAGATTCTGATCGTCGCGGAACCGCGAGGTCCGATAGGTGAAGTCGATCCCGCCCGACCAGCTGTCCCTCCGCCGCAGCGGGTCGCCGAACGTCGCCAGCATCCCGATCGACGACTCCGCGAGGACGTTCCGCCGCACCCGCACCGCCCCCATGGTCGTGCGCGGGACATCGAGCGTGAGGTCCTCCTCCACGAGCTCGAGGCCGTCCACACGACGGGTGCCGACGACCACCCCGCCGAGGCCGAACGCCCCCGCGCGACCGGTGACCTTGACGCCGGCGTCGATCGGGATCGCAGCCTGGTTCTCCTCGGTGACGCCGAACAGTCCGATGCGACGGCTGAAGAACGGCAGCAGCGTCTCCTCGTCGAGGCCGAGGCCGAACTCGAAGAGATCGGCGCCGGCGAGGAAGAAGCTGCGCTTCTCCGGGAAGAAGACCGGGAAGCGCGTCAGATTGATCTGTCGCACGTCCACCTCGGTCTCGGCGAAGTCGGTGTTCACGGTGAGCGATCCGAGCAGGTTGGGCCCCAGCGTCTTGGTCACGTCGAGGCTGGGTTCGCCGTCGTACTCGGTCTCGAGCTCCTTGCCCGGCTTGGTCGCGCGCCCCACCAGCGCCGGGCGCACGCTGAGACCCGCGCCCAGGTCGAAGCGGGGCAGGTCGCTCAGCGTCCCGGCGCGGCTGGTCTGGAAGATCTCGAAGTCCCGGCTCGGCTCCGCCCAGCGGCTCACCTCCCGCAGCCGCTCGACGCGCCGCTGCACGTTGAATCCCCACGTCGTGAGCCCGCGGCGGAAGCCGAGGCTGGCCGCCGGGATGCGGATCTCCGCCGACCAGCCGCGCTCGTCGCGCGCGGTCTTCGCCTCCCACAGCGCATCCCAGGCGCTGTTGACCTCCTCCCCCTGGGCGATCGCCAGGCCGTCGAAACGGGCGCCCGCCGGGTTCACCGCGAACACGTAGCCGGAGCGGCCGTCCTGGAACGTGTCGAACACGAGCAGGACGTGGTCCTCCTCGTCGAGCGCGGCGTCACGACCCTTGGACGGGGAGACGATCCCGGCCGGCTGCGGATCGTCGCAGCGGATGCCGATGACGATCTCGCGCGCGCCGGCGAGCACCCGGACCGTGGTCCGGGCGACCGGCTCCCCGCCCTCGCGGGGCTCGATCGTCGTCAGTCGCGCGATCGAGTCCGGGGCCTGCGACCAGGCCGCGTCGTCGAGCCGGCCGTCCACGACCAGCGGCCCGGCCAGGGCCCCCGCCCGCAGCGTGGGACGGACGGCCTCGCCGCCCCCCGGCTGGGCGCCGACCGGCGCCGCCCACACCACTGCGATCCACACCACCCACGGCATCGGGTTCCTGCTGCGTGCACGGGACATGGCACCTCCGGTCATGGCGCGCCGACTCAGCGCAGGACGATGCTGCGGAGCACGAACCATACATTCGCCGGACGCTCGGCCAGCCGCCGCATGTACCACGGGAACCAGGCGTCTCCGTACGAGATCAGGACGCGCACCCGGTGGCCGGCGGCCACCAGGCGCTCCTGTTCGGCGCGCCCGATCCCGTACAGCAGATGGAACTCGTAGCGGCCGGGCGGGATGCCCTCCGCGTTCGCCCGCTCGATGAGCCGGTCGATGAGGCGCCGGTCGTGGGTGCCCAGCACCACGCGCGGGCGGCCGTCGGGACCCGCCGCGCGCATCAGGGTCATCGCCAGCGACACGAACGCCTCGTCCACCTCGCGCTTGTCGGGGAACGCGATCGCCGGGGGCTCGGCGTACGCGCCCTTCACCAGCCGGATCATCGGCCGCAGCGGACGCAACGATTCGAGGTCGGCCGGCGTCCGCCGCAGGTACGCCTGGACGCACAGGCCGACGTTCGGACGGGCCGCCCGGACGCGGCGGAAGACGTCGAGGGTCCGGTCCACGTACGGGCTCCCCTCCATGTCCACCGCGACGTCCTGGCCCAGCGCCGCGGCGCGGTCCGCGATCCGCTCGAGGTTGGCGACCGCGAGGCCCGGGTCGAGGTCGAGTCCGAGATGGGTCAGCTTGACCGAGACCTCGGCGTCGAGGGACCGCTCGCGGATCGCGTCCATCACGCCCAGGTAGTGGTCGACCACCGCCGCGGTGTCGGCCGGGTCGCGGACGTTCTCGCCCAGCAGCGTGAGCACCGTCCCGATCCCGGCGCGGTTCAGCGCGACCGTGGCGGCGAGCGCGGACCCGGCATCCTCGCCCGGCATGAAGCGGCGCACGGCCCGCCGCACGAACCCGAGCCGGGGCAGGCGGCGGCGGGCCCAGGCGTTCTCGGACGCCCACAGGAACAGCGGACGCAGCATCGGACGCGTACCCTCCCCGGTCGAACGGTGGTTCGGCGGCGCAGACTACCACGCGGGCCGCGGGTCGCGCCGCCCGCCCGCGGCCGGCTTGTCGGCGGCGCCGGCAGCGGCTACCGTGCCGCCACTCCGGCCGCGACCCCACCGTCCCCGACGCGAGGCCCCGACCCGAATGCACGCCCCCTCCCCCGCGCCCGGCAGCCTGCGCGACGGCCTCGCCTTCGCGACCTGCACGATGATCTGGGGCAGCACCTTCCTCGTCATCCGCATCGGCAACGAGACGGTGCCGCCGATGTGGGCCGCGACCCTCCGGCTCGCGGTCGCCGCGCTGGTCCTGGTGGCGCTCGTGTCCGCGCTCGGTCGCCGGCTGCCCGGCGGGGCGGCGCTGCGCGCGGCGGCCGGGTACGGGCTGTTCCAGTTCGGCATCAACCTGCCGCTGCTCTACTGGGGCGAGCTGGTGGTGCCCTCCGGGCTCGCGGCGGTGGTGTTCGCCACGATCCCGATCAGCAGCGCCCTGATCGCGCGCGCGGTGGGACTCGAGCGCCTGCAGGCGCTCAAGATGGCCGGCGCGCTGGTGGCCCTCGGCGGGGTGGCGGTGCTGTTCCTCGAGCAGCTGGGGGCCCGCGTCACCGCGCTGCCGCTGCTGGCGATCTACCTGGCGACCGTGTGCTCGGCGCTCGGCAGCATCGTGCTCAAGCGGGGCCCGCGCCAGGACCCGCTCGCCGCCAACGCGGTCGCGGCCGCGGTCGGCGCCCCGGTCTGCCTGCTGGCGTCCGTGCTGCTCGCCGAGGAGCGCCGCTGGCCCGCCGCGCCGGCGCAATTCCTGCCGATCCTCTACCTGTCACTGGTCGGCTCGGTGGTGGCCTACGTGCTCTTCACCTGGCTCCTCCACCGCTGGCGGGTGACCACGGTGGCGTTCATGGGGGTGGTGGTGCCGGTGATCGCGGTCGCCCTCGGCGCCTGGGTCCGCGCCGAGCCGTTCCGACGCGAGCACCTGCTGGGCTCGGCGCTGGTGCTGACCGGGGTCGGGCTGGCGGTCGCGAGCGACCGCCGCACGGCCCGCGCGCCGGCGACCGCGAACTGAGCCCTCAACGCGGCGCGGCCGCCTCCGCCGCGTTCGCGCGCGCGAGCGCCGCGCCCGCCGCGGCGCTGTCCCCCATCGCCGCGTGCACGCCCGCCAGCCGCCGCCACCCCCG
>CAZKQE010000064.1:0-10224 GCA_964554725.1 uncultured bacterium | reverse complement strand
CGCGCGGAAACTCGCGGCGATCGGCATCACGAACCAGCGCGAGACCGCCCTGCTGTGGGACCGCGAGAGCGGCCGCCCGGTGGCGCGCGCGATCGTCTGGCAGGACCGCCGCACCGCCGACCGCTGCGCCGCCCTGAAGCGCCGGGGCCTCGAGGCCGACGTGCGGCGGCGCACCGGCCTCGTCCTCGATCCCTACTTCTCGGCCACCAAGCTGGAGTGGCTGTTCCGCAACCTCCCCGGCCTCCGGGGCCTCGCGCGACGCGGGCGGCTCGCGTTCGGCACCGTGGACTCCTGGCTGCTGTGGAAGCTCACCGCCGGCCGGGTGCACGCCACCGACCCTACGAACGCCTCGCGGACGCTGCTCTACCACATCGGCCGCCGCGACTGGGACCCGCGCCTGCTCGACCTGTTCGGCGTCCCCGCCTCGGTGCTGCCGCGCGTGCTCCCGTCCGGCGGCGAGTTCGGGCGCACCCACGGCCTCGCCCATCTGCCGGGCGGCATCCCGATCGCCGGGATCGCCGGCGACCAGCAGGCGGCGCTGTTCGGCCAGGGCTGCGTCGCCGCCGGACAGAGCAAGAACACGTACGGCACCGGCTGCTTCCTGCTGCTCCACACCGGCGCCGAGCGCGTCGTCTCGCGCGCCGGGCTCCTGACCACGGTCGCGTGCGGGCCGCGCGGCGAACCCGCCTATGCGCTGGAAGGGAGCGTGTTCATCGCCGGGGCCGCGCTCCAGTGGCTGCGCGACGGGCTCGGGATCCTGCGGCGGGCCTCCGACAGCGAGGCGATCGCGCGGCGCGTGCGCGACGCCGGCGGCGTGGTCGTGGTGCCGGCGTTCGTCGGGCTCGGCGCCCCGTACTGGCGGCCCGACGCCCGCGGCGCCATCTTCGGCCTCACCCGCGGCACCACGCGCGAGCACCTGGTGCGCGCCACGCTCGAGTCGCTGGCCTTCCAGAGCCGCGACCTGTCGAGGCGATGGCCGCCGACGCCGGCCGGCGGGTCACGACGCTGCGCGTGGACGGCGGCGCCGCCGCGAACGGCGTGCTCCTGCAGTACCAGGCCGACCTGCTCGGCGTGCCGGTCGAGCGCCCGCAGGTGATCGAGACCACCGCCATGGGGGCCGGCCTGCTCGCCGGCCTCGGCGTCGGGCTGTGGAGCACCCGCGCCGAGCTGGACCGGGGTCGCCGGATCGACCGGGTGTTCCGCCCGCGCGAGGGGCGCGCCTGGCGCGAGCGCGAGTACGGCCGCTGGCGCCGGGCGGTGGCGGCGCTGCTCGCCGTCCGCTAGCGGCGGAGGACCCCGGCGCCCGACCCGTCCCGGACAGGGCGTTGCACCGACGCGGCCGCCGCGTCCCGGAACGGACACTCCCTCACCGACCCGGGACCCGTTGCATCCCGCATCGCGCCCGCCGAAGTGACGGGCGCACAACGTCGTGGCCCTCCCCCGGCGGCCCCGGGCCCGGCTGGCACGCGACTTGGTTCTCCACCCCGCGGGTGCCACGCCGGGAACGCCGCTCCCGCCCCCCGCGGGGCGGCGGCCGGCAACGGAGGACGGGACGCGCACGGCCGTGTGGCCGGGCTGCGTCCCGCCGATGGAGGGTGCGATGACGCGGACGTGCGCGATGACGGGAGCGGCGGGCCGGCGGGCCCGCCCGCTGGTTCTCCTCGGGGCGATCCTGGCGGTCGCGGGCGCGGCACCGGCGTCCGCCGCGCCGGTGACCGCGGTCGCCGGGTTCGACCACTACGCCGGGCCGGCCGGCCAGACCACGAACGGCGTGCTGGGGGCGGTGGTGGTGGGCGCGGGCGGGGGCGACGTCACGCTGGCCGCGACGCGCTTCGACGACAGCCAGGCCGGCGCCGGGGCCAGCGTCACCGGCGCCCTCGGCCTGCCGCTCGCTCCGCTCGTCACGCTGCGCATCGCCGGCACCCACTTCACCGGCGAGCAGGACCTCACGGCGTGGCGGGCCCGCGTCGGCCCGCAGTTCTCGCTCCCGCGCGGCGCCACGCTGTCGCTCGCCTACGCCCACTTCCGGAACCACCTCGGCGCCCGTTCGAACGCCGGGCTGGCCGAGGCGGCGGCACCGCTGGTCCCGAGGCTCCACGGCCGCGCGAGCGCCTCGCTCGCGAGCGTGCCGCAGGCGGGCCCGGTCGTCACCGGCGGGCTCGGGCTGGGCTGGTCGATCGTCCGCAACCTCGAGCTGGCGGGCGAGGCGGGTGTGCTGTCGAGCGAGGGTGGCGCCGGATCGCCGGCCTCGGGCGGCGGCGGGCCGCTCGGCGGTCTCCCGCTCCTCGGCGCCGGCGGCTCCGGCGCCCCGACGCCCGCGCCGCGCGAGACGCACGGCACGTTCACGCTCGGCGTGCGCCTGACGCTGCCGTAGACCACGGCGGCGCCCGACCGGCGCCGCGCACCGATGGGGCCGCACCCCAACGGCGTCTCCCCCGGGAGCCGCCACGAGAAAGGAGCACGACGATGAGATCCCCCCACATGACGCTCGTGACCGCGCTGCTGGCGGTCGCCCTCGTCACGCCCGCCGCGGTCGCCGCGGACGGCGCGGCGCCGGGCAAGGCCGGCGCCCAGGCGGAGGCGAAGTCGGCCGCGACGGCCGAGGGCAAGGCCGGCACCCGCGGCGACGGCAAGTCCCCCGGCGCGCCGGCGGAGAAGTCACCGCAGCCGCCGGCGGCCCAGGACCCGCCGGCGAACCCGGAGTCGTCCGGCGAGCCGGCGGCCCAGGGATCGGCCGCCGCGCAGGCGGAGGCCGCGGCCGCGGCCGAGGCGCAGCTCGCGGCGCGGAAGAAGCTCGACGACATCAAGCAGCGGGGCGCCCGCGTCCCGGGCGAGACGCGCGCGAAGGCCGAGGCGAAGCTGGCGGTGGTGGCGACCCGCACCGACGAGGAGGTCGCCGCCCAAGGCGCCGCGAAGGTGGCGGGCCGGCTGGCGGCCGAGTTCGGGACCCGCGCGGAGCAGCTCCGGGCGGAGCATCGGGCGCTCGGCTGCTCGTGGGGCGACCTGATGATCGCCCACAGCCTGGCGGCCAACGTCTCCGGCGCCGCGACCGTGGAACAGATGATCGCGCTGCGCAGGGAAGGCACCGGCTGGGGCCAGATCGCGGCCGGCCTCGGGCTCAAGCTCGGGCACGTGGTGAGCGCGGTCCAGGCCGAGGGCCGGGTGGCCACCGGGCTGGCGAAGCCGGACGGCAAGGTGGCCGCGATCCGCGGCGACGGCACCCGGGTGGACGCCGGCGCGGGCGCGCGGGCGGGCGCCCAGGCGACGGTCCCGGCGGGCGGCGCCTCGGCCGCCGCGGGGGCCGGGGTCGGGATCGGCGTCAAGATCAAGCCGTAGCGCGGTCGCGCGCGCGGCACCCTCCGCGCGCGCCGGCACCGGTCGGCGTCCCCGTTCGCGGGGGCGCCGATCCGGCGTCCGGACGGCTCAGCGCCCGGCGGGCCGCGGCTCGACGGTGAAGCGGCCCAGCTCGACCACCATGCTCTGGGCCCGCACCGTCGGGTCGTCGGTCTCGCTCAGCACCTGGTCCAGCCGGTCGCGGCGGCCCACCCGCATGCCCAGCATGTAGGTGCCGGGGCGCGCGTCGTCGGGGACCACCATGCGCCAGGTCTCGGTCACCATGGTCGTGTCCGGCCATCCTCCCGGCGGGTGGAGCATGTACCCCAGGTAGCGCATGGTCGAGAACGCCGCCCGCTCGGCGGCGTCGTAGGCGGTGAACTGGAGCACGTAGAGCGAGTCGGTGGGCGCCACCTTGCGCCACGAGGTGAGCACCGGCAGCAGCCCGCCGGGGACCACGGTCGAGTCGGGATAGCCGCTGCCGAGGAAGGCCAGCCGGCGGTCGAACACCACGCGCTGCGGGCGGGCGACCGGCCGCTCTCCCGCCCGCCACAGGCTCACCGTGTCCGGCCCGTCGCGCAGGAAGAGGAGCAGGTCGCCCGCGGCCGCCACCAGCCCCAGCCGGTTGCGTTCGATCAGCTCCGCGAGCCGGGCGCCGGTGTCGGCGTTGCCGTAGGGCCGCAGGCGGACGTGGCTCACGTCCGCGATCAGCGCGCTCACGTCGTGCGGCACCGGGTAGGGCCGGGTCGAGAACGTGTGGGTCCCGCCGACGATGTTGTGGAAGGAGCGGGTGTTCGGACGCGAGGCGAGACGGGTGAGGAACTCGAACCCGGCCACCACGCTGTCGCGCCGGCCCAGGAGCGCCATCAGGGCGTCGCGGTGACGGGTGAGCGCCCGGTCCCGGCCGGTCGGGACCACGCCCTCCTCCGCCCCCACCAGCTGCCAGCGGCCGTGGCCCAGCAGCGGACCGAACTGCCAGTTCGCGAGCAGGCTCGCGGCGAGCGCGGCGAGCGCCAGCGCGGCCGGCAGCCACGCCGGGCCCCGACGCACGACGGTCCGGCCGCCCGGCGAGCGGGCGGGCGGGCGCGGCCGGCGGTGGAGCAGGTTGCGCAGCCCCAGCACCGCGGCGGCGACGACGAAGGGCGTCACGCTCGCCGTGTACTGGTAGAAGATCGTGTGCTGGGCGGGCCGCCACGAGAGGAAGTGACTCGCCAGCGTGGGCAGGACGATCGCGAGGGTGAGCGGGCTCGCCAGCGGCAGGAACAGGAGCGGGAGCAGCAGGTGAAGGTGGTACTGGAGCTTGAGCACGCTGTCGTGGAGCTGCCCCTCGGTGATCACCAGCGCCAGCAGCGCCTCGAGCGGCCGGCCGAGGATCCCGCGCGCCACGCCGGCCGGGCCCTCGCCCCACTGCGCGTACATCTGCCCGTAGTCCACCTCCCCGGCGCCGAGGAGCGGCTTCAGCACCGCGAACGAGAGCAGGAGCGAGGACGCCGCCAGGCCCGCGAGGCCGGCGGCGAAGCGGAGGCGTCCGGGGCGGTCCACGACCAGCGCCACCAGCGCGAACGCCGCGACCGGGAGCGCCACGTCCTCCTTGCCGAGCAGCGCGAATCCCGCGAACCCCAGCGTGGCCGCGAGCCGGCCGGCGCGGTAGGCGGCGAACGCGGCGAGCAGGGCCGCCGTGCCGAGGGTCTCGGGGTGGAACTCGTAGAGCGCCGTGTAGCCGAGCGCGGGATAGAGCAGGTAGAGCGCGGCGCACGCCAGCGGCACCAGCCCGCCGCCCAGCTCGCGGCGGGCGAGGGCGTGGACCGGCAGCGCCCCCAGCGCCAGCGCCACGCACTGGAGGGTGGTGAGCGTCAGCGGATGGCGCGCGACGGCGTAGAGCGGCGCCACCAGGAACAGGACCAGCGACGAGTGGTCGCCCAGCCAGTTCAGGCCGCGGATCGAGCTGACCATGCGGCCGTGGAGCAGCCCGTCCACCGCCTGCGTGAACAGGGCGAGGTCGATGTCGGTGTAGAGGTAGTGGCGGTACTTGAGCCCGCAGTGGAACGAGAACACCCCCGCCCACGCGACCACGATCACCGCGAGCAGGAGCCGGCCGTGACGCTCGCAAACGGCGTCGAGACGGGCGAGCCCGGCCGGCGCCCGCGGGACCTCGGGGGGCGACCGGCGGTTCACACCACCATCACGGCATCGAGCCACCCGGTGAGGTCGCCGATGACCCGCTCGCGGTCGAGGTCGTTGAACACCTCGTGGTACGCCTCCGGGTAGGTGAGGATGCGCGCCATCCCGTGCGGGGCGGCGACGTTGAACTCGAGCGCGCCCTTGGGGTCGATCACCCGGTCCTTCATGCCCTGGAGCAGCAGGGCGGGCACCGCCAGGCGCCGCGCCTCCGCCATCACCCGCTTGCGGGCGGCGTCGAGGCCGAAGTAGAGCTGCGGCGTGATCCGGTCGTGGACGAGCGGATCGGCGGCACGGCGCTCGATCACCTCCGGGTCCCGCGACATGCCGCTCTCGTCGAGCCCGCTCGCGAACCCCTGGGCGGGAGCGAGCACGCGCGCGGCCTCCGCGAGCCCCAGCTTCCAGGCCGGCGGCGCCGGCGTGCGCAACGGCGGGGCGCTCGCCACCACCGCCAGCAGCTCGCGCGGGCGGGCGAGCGCGAAGTCGAGCGCCAGCAGGCCGCCCATGCTGTGACCGAGCAGCACGGTGGGCAGGTCGGGCGGCTGCCCCGGCATGCCGCGCGGTGCGGTGAAGGTGGCGGGCACGCACTGGTCGCGCAGGAACTCCCAGCTCTTCGCGTGCCCGCGCGCGCCGGCGGTCTCGCCGTGGCCCGGCAGGTCGAGCACGGCGACGGTGAACCGCCGCTCGACCAGCTCCCCCGCCAGCGCCGCGTACCGGCCGCCGTGCTCGCCGAGACCGTGGACGACCGCCACCAGGGCGCGCGGCTGCTCGGCGCACCACACCCGCCCGGGCAGCAGCGTCTCGCGGTCCACCCGCACTTCGATCTGGACGTCGGGGACGCGACCTTCCGAGGGATTCACCGGGGGCGGGACTCCGGGTCGCGCTCTTCGTCGGCGACGTCGCCGTCGTCGTCGTCGTCGTCGCTTTCGGCGCCGTTGCCGTCGGCGGCGTGGGCGGGATCGCCGGGGCCGCCGGCGCCGAAGACCAGGTCGCTCGAGGCGTACGTGGAGCCGGTGTTCTTCACCAGGCGGACGACCTGGTCGAGGAAGCTCGCGAAGTCGTCGGGGGCCAGGGTCGCCAGGGGGTGGACGGAGACCGACCACACCTCCTTGCCCCGCAGCGCGTACTTCGCGTCGAGGGCGCGATCGTAGTTCGCTTCGAGGAGCATCTGCAGCACCCGGGCCTCCAGTTCCCTCAGCTCGCCGATCGGCGCCATGATCCGCATCCGGTCATGCGAGTCGTCGCTCAGCACGAAGATCTGCACGTCCTCGCGCATGCCACGCCAGAACCCGTCCCCGCCTTCGAGTTCGGTGAGGTAGGAGTCGAGGAGCTTTCCGATGGCGGCGGTGGTCATGGGTTCGACCGCGCATATTGGCCTACGGGGGCCCTCCGCGCACGCAATTTCGCGGCGCCACGGGGTCGCCCGCGCCGGGACGGGGCGCGGCGCTCCCCTTCGCGGCCGCGGCAGGGGAGGCTATCCTGCCCCCATGCGCACCGCGCCCGTCCTCGTCCTCGCGCTGCTCGCCTCGGTCAGCCGCTGCGACGCGCCCCTGCCGGGCCCGCCGCCGCGCGAGCCCGGGCCCGGCGACCCCGTCCAGATCCGCGGCCGGCTCGCGGAGGACGTCGACTGCCGCCTGCTGCGCGCGGAGGGCGGCCGCACCTACAGCCTCAACGAACGGCTCCCCAACCTGCGCGACGGCGCGCGCGTGTGCGTCCACGGCACGATCGCGGTCGTCCCCCAGTGCCTGCAGACGCCGACCATCGAGGTGAGTCAGGTGCGGCCGTACTCGTCCTGCCGGTAGGCCCCGTCCGAGGACGCCCGATGGCTGCGTTGCGCGGGCGGCTCCTCGCTCCAGAGTGGCCATGAGGCCACGCTTGCGCTCGTCGCGCGCCCGCGACGCCTTGCCCTCGGGCGTCCTCGGACGGGGCGTGGACTGGATCTCGATCGGCGCCTTGAGTCCGGTCCGGAGCCGGGGCTAGACTCGCGCGCTCGCCCCCGTTCCCCGCACGCCCGAGGTGCCATGCCGTCCGAACCGCCGGATCCCGACCGCCCGCGCCGCATCATCCTGCCCGGCGAGGCGTCGCACCCCGCGCCGGCGGAGTCCCCGGCCGGGCGCGACGCGCCGGCGCCGGGCGCCCCGCGCATCGTCCTGCCGCCCGGGGTCGCCCGCGAGCCGGCCGAGGACGTGCCGGAGTTCCCGCGGCTGCGCCCGCTCGAGATCGTGGCGGTGCGCGACGGCGAGCGCGACATGCTGCTGGTGAGCGACCCGATCGGCGTGATGCCGGCGCCGATCGCCCTGCGGGTGGACGCGCTCGAGATGCTGCGCCTGCTCGACGGCACGCTCTCGACCCACGACATCGCCGCCGAGGTGGTGCGCGTCAGCCAGGACCTGCGGGCGGGGACCTACATCAAGGACTTCGTCGCGCAGCTCGACCGCCTGCTGATGCTCGAGTCCCCGCGGTTCGAGGAGGCCTACCGCGCCCTGCGCGAGGGCTACCACGCGCTCGAGGTGCGCCAGGCGGTGCTGGACGGACATGCCTACCCCGGGGAGCCGGCGGCGCTGACCGGGTTCCTCGACGCCCATCTCGCCGAGGCCGCACGGTTGCGCGACGAGGCGGGCCAGCCCGCCCCGGCGGCCGACGCGACGCCGCGCGCCCTGCTCGTCCCCCACCTCGACCCGCGCCGCGCCGGCGCCACGATCGCACGGGGCCATCTGGAGCTGGGAGCGGAGCGGCGCGCGCCGCTCCGCGTGATCGTCTACGGGACCGGCCACTCGCTGCTCGGGGAGTCCGTGGCGCTCACGCGCAAGCGCTTCGAGACGCCGCTCGGCCCGCTGGCGTGCGACACCGCGTTCGTGGACGCGGTGGCGGCGCGGCTCGGCGACGCCGCCTGGCGCGGCGAGCTGGCGCACCGGGACGAGCACTCGATCGAGTTCCAGGCGCTCTACCTGAGGCGTCGCTTCGCCGACCGTCCCGTGACCCTGGTCCCCATCCTGTGCGGCGGCTTCCACGCGCTGCTCGCCGAGGGGCGCGGCGCGCGCGACGACGCCGTCTGCGAGAGCCTGATCGCCGCGGTGCGCGAGACCGAGCGGGCGCTCGGCGGGGACACCGTGCACCTGGCCTCGGTGGACCTCTCCCACGTCGGGCGGCGCTTCGGCGACCCCGAGGCGGACGAGCGCACGCTCGCCGAGGTCGAGGCGAAGGACCGCGCCGCGCTCGAGGCGGCCGGGCGGGGCGACGCCGACGGCTGGTACCGGGCGATCGCCGACCACGAGGACTCGACGCGGGTGTGCGGCTGGGGCGCCACCTGGGTGATGCTGCGCTGCGCCGAGCCCGGCGCCGGGCGGCTGCTGCGCTACGAACAGTCGCGCGAGGAGAACGGCTCCGTCGTCAGCATCGCCGCGATGGTCTGGCCCTGAGCCGCGGCGGTCGGGGACCTTCCCGGCCGCGTCGTCCGGATGCTAGGTTCGCGGCGTCGGCCCGAACGGCCGCCGCGACCATCCCACGCTCCTCCCGGAGGCCCCCGATGCCCCCCACCCGCACGCTCCCGGTGAAGGACGGCGACGTGATCGTCGCGGTCGGCACCATGAAAGGCGCCTTCCTGCTGCGCTCGAACGGCGCCCGCTCCCGCTGGGAGTCCGGCGGCCCGCACTTCCCCGGCCACGCGGTCTACGCGCTCGCCTACGACGGGCGCGCCGGGCGGCGGCGGCTGTGGGCCGGGACCGGCAGCATGCACTGGGGCGCGGTGCTGCGCTCGAGCGACGACTTCGGGCGCACGTGGACGAACCCCGAGGAGGCGAACGTCCGCTTCCCGGCCGACGCCGGGGTGTCGCTCAAGCAGATCTGGCAGGTGCGCCCCGGCCGGCCCGACGAGCCCGACACGCTCTACTGCGGGGTCGAGCCGGCGGCGTTGTTCGAGTCGCACGACGCCGGCGCGACCTGGACCCTGAACCGCGGCCTCTTCGACCATCCGCAGCGGCCGAAGTGGGAACCGGGCGGCGGCGGGCTGTGCCTGCACACGATCGTGGTGGACCCGGTGAACCGGTCGCGGCTGATGGTCGCGATCTCGACCGGCGGCGTCTACCGCTCGGACGACGGCGGCCGCAGCTGGCGGCCGCGCAACCAGGGCGTGCGCGCCGACTTCCTGCCCGACAAGCACCCGGAGTTCGGTCAGTGCGTCCACAAGGTGGTCCAGCATCCGGCGCGGCCGGAGCGGCTGTTCCTGCAGAACCACTGGGGCCTCTACCGGAGCGACGACGCGGGCGACTCGTGGCGTGACATCGCCAACGGGGTGCCCTCGGACTTCGGCTTCGCGATGGCGATCCATCCGCACGACCCCGACACCGTCTACATCGTGCCGATCGAGTCCGACGAGTTCCGCTGCACGCCGGACGGCAAGCTGCGCGTCTACCGCACGCGCGACGCCGGCGGATCGTGGGAGGCGCTCACGCGCGGCCTGCCCCAGCAGGACGCGCTCGAGACCGTGTTGCGCGACGCGATGGCGACCGACCCGCTCGACCCGGCGGGGGTCTACTTCGGCACCCGCAGCGGCCAGCTGTGGGGATCGCCGGACGGCGGCGCGTCGTGGTCGCTCCTCCGCAGCGGGCTCCCGCCCATCGTGTGCGTGCGCGCGGCGGTGGTCGGCGACCCGGCGAAGGTGCGGATCCCGGCGCGGGCGAAGCCGGCCGCGCGCCGGCGGGCGGCCGCCCGGGC
>CAZKQE010000063.1:0-10299 GCA_964554725.1 uncultured bacterium | reverse complement strand
CGGTCACCTCCTCGGGCCGCTCGTCGATGAGCAGCACGATGAGCACGACCTCGGGATGGTTCTCGGCGATCGCGTTCGCGATCTTCTGCAGCAGGATCGTCTTGCCCGCCTTGGGCGGCGAGGTGATCAGCGCGCGCTGGCCCTTCCCGATCGGGCACAGGAGGTCGATGATGCGCGTCTCGATGCAGCGGTCCTTCGTCTCGAGGTTGAGCTTCTCCTGCGGGTAGAGCGGCGTCAGGTTGTCGAACAGGATCTTGTCCTTCGCCGCCTCCGGGCTCTCGAAGTTGACCGCCTCGACCCGCAGCAGCGCGAAGTAGCGCTCGCCCTCCTTGGGCGGCCGCACCTGGCCCGACACCGTGTCGCCGGTGTGGAGGTCGAAGCGCTTGATCTGGGACGGCGAGACGTAGATGTCGTCCGGCCCCGGCAGGTAGTTGTAGGTCGGCGAGCGCAGGAACCCGTAGCCCTCGGGCAGGATCTCGAGCACGCCCTCGGCGAAGATGAGCCCGTTCTTCTCGGTCTGCGCCTCGAGGATCTTGAAGATCAGCTCCTGCTTGCGCAGGCCGCTGGTGCCTTCGATGCTCAGCTCCTGCGAGAGACGGAGCAGCTCGGCCATGGTCTTGCCCTTGAGCTGGGTCAGTTCCATGGACTGGGCCTGGGGCGGGGTCGGGATCGGAGTCTCGGTTTCCATCGCCGATGTCACCTTCTGTGGGTTGCGGCGGTCCCCGGGGGGTCGTGCCGAAGGCACGCGCCCGTGGGGCTGGGGCCGTGGTCGCGGGCGCCGGAGCGACCCGCGGGCCGGGAGTGGAGTGGTGGTGCTGGTGGTCGTGTCCGGGGCGTCGATGGGCCGCGAACGGGATCCTCTGACCGTGTGTGGCGGTGATCGAGCTGAGAAGGATCGATGCGACCGATCCGTTGGCTCCTGCGGAGGGGACGTGTCCGGCCGGTGTCCGTTCCGGCGGCAGATCCAGGGGATTCGAGCCGGTGCGGGACGCGCTCATCCCTGCTCCCCACCGACGCAAGAAGCCTAGGCCGCGGCCGCGGCGCTGTCAAGACTCGAGCGGGCGCCGGCGCGACGGCGGCCGCCCGACTCACCTCCGGCTGCGCTGGAGCGTCACCGAGTCGGGGTCGAGGCGGACGCGTGCCCCGGCGGGCAGGTCGCCGACCAGGCGCAGGCCGACGCTCCGGCCCACGTACCCGGCGACCGGCCCGGGTGTCGTCCAGTGGACGCGCGGGCTCTCGAGCGCGTCGGCCGCCAGCACGCTGCGGGGGGCGCTCACCGTCAGCGTCACCCGGTCGGGGACGACCTCGAAGCCGGCCGCCCCGCGCGGCGCCTCGATCGCGAGCGTGATCCGCCGGCTCGCCTCGGGCTCGAGCGGCGCCGTGACGGTGACCAGCTCGGGGACCATGACGCACCAGTCGGGCAGCGCGTCGGCGCCGACCCCGGCCACCACGGTGTCGCGCTTGCCGGCGATCCGCACGGCGTCGAGCCGCACGCTGTCGAGGGCCGCGACCTCCCGCTCGGGGCCCGTCACCTCCACCACCGCCGGGGCCACGCTCACCTGCCCGGTCCACACCACACCGCCCGCCGGCAGGCCCTCGACGCGCGCGGCGACCGGCAGCACGCGCGTGCGCTTGCGATCCACCTGCAGCTCGACCGTGCGCGGGCTCACGAGCCGCTCGACCTGGATCGGCACGTCCGCCGGCAGCGGCAGGTCGGCGCTGGTGAGCGCGCGCTCGTAGCGGCCGGGGCCGACCCCGGCGAGCGAGAGGCGCACCGGCGGTTCGGTGATGCGCATGCGGATGAGCTGCTTGCCGGTGCCGCGCAGCTCGGCCTGCACCGCCGACGGGACCGGGCCCAGCAACGAGAGCGAGTCCGGCAGCTCGCCGAGCTGGAGCGGGAACGAGACGATCAACGTCGCCGGCCGGTCGGTGTAGACGTTGAGGTAGACGAGCAGCGCCAGCAGCAGCGCCACCAGCTTGATGCCGAGGTTGTCGAACAGCCAGCCGCGCAGCAGGTTCATCGCCCGCTCCCCTCGCCGCCGGGGCGTCCGGCGCCGGCCTCGCGCGCCGCCTCGGCGTCGTCCTCGCCCGGCTCCTCCCCTTCGCCGGGCCGGCGCAGGCCGTGCTTCTCCATGCGCGAGTAGAGCGTCCGGCGCGTGAGGTCGAGCAGCCGGGCGGCCTGGCTCTTGTTGCCGCCCGCGCGCTCGAGCGCCTGGAGGATCAGCTCGCGCTCGAGGGTCTCGAGCGAGAGCCCCTCGGGCGGGATCACCGGCACCCAGCCCGCGGCGCCCGCGACGGCCGCACCCGCGGCGCCCCGCAGCTCGGGCCGCGCGAACGAGAGATGCTCGGGCCCGATCGGGTCGCTGCCGGCCAGGATCATCGCCCGCTCGAGGGTGTGCTCCAGCTCGCGTACGTTGCCGGGGAACGCGTAGCCCTCGAGCGCGCGCATCGCGGCCGGCGTCACCTTCTCGGGCGAGGCGCCGCGGCCGGTGAGGAAGTGGGCGACCAGCGGCGCGATGTCCCCGGGGCGCTCGCGCAGGCCGGGCAGGCGGATCGGGAACACGTTGAGGCGGAAGAACAGGTCCTCGCGGAACTGACGCGTGGCGGCCATCTCCTCGAGGTCGCGGTTCGTGGCGGCGAGGATGCGCACGTCCACCGTGAGGGGCCGGTTGCCGCCCACGCGCGTGAAGGTCTTCTCCTCGATCACCTGGAGCAGCTTCACCTGGAGCGCCACCGGCAGCTCGCCCACCTCGTCGAGGAACAGCGTGCCGCCGTCGGCGTCCTCGAAGCGGCCCGGCTTCTGCCGCACCGCGCCGGTGAAGGCGCCCTTCTCGTGCCCGAACAGCTCGCTCTCGAGCAGGTTCTCGGGCAGGGCGCCGCAGTTCACCTTGACCCACGGCCCCGCCGAGCGACGGCTCGAGAAGTGGATCGCGCGCGCGAACAGGTCCTTGCCGGTCCCGCTCTCCCCGCGCAGCAGCACGGTCGAGTCGGTGGGCGCGACCTTCTCGGCCAGCCCCAGCGCCTGACGGAGCGCCGGCGAGTCGCCGATCACGGTCGCCAGCCCCTTCTTGAGCGAGTCCACCGTGCCGGCGAGGCGCCGGTTGTCGGTCTCGAGCGCGCGCTCGCGCGCCGCGCGGGCGAGGTGGTCGGCGATCTCGCCGGCGAAGTCCCCTTCCTTGCTCACGTAGGCGCAGGCGCCGTCGCGCAGCGCCCGCCGGCCGGTCTCGAGGTCGCCGTAGGCGGTCATCAGCACCAGGAGGACGTTCGGCCAGCGGTGGCGCACCTCGCGCATCAGCTCGAGCCCGTCCATCCGCGGCATGCGCAGGTCGGTCACCAGAGCGTCGAACGGGGCGCCGGCCAGCCGTTCGAGCGCCGCGTCGGCGCCGGGGACGAACGTCGCCTCGTGCCCCGCGTCGGCGAGCGCGAGCGCGGTGAGCTCCGCGTTCTTGATCTCGTCGTCCACGACCAGCACGCGCATGCGCTAGCCCCCCGCCCGCGGCAGGTGGACGTGACAGGTGGTGCCGTGTCCCGGCTCGCTCTCGATCTCCAACGTCCCTCCGGCGGACTGCACCAGCCGGCGGCTCAGGAAGAGCCCGAGCCCCGAACCGGTCGCCTTGGTGGTGATGAACGGGTTTCCGAGCTGTCGCAGGGTCTCGGCCGGGATCCCGGGGCCATCGTCGACGAAGCCCACCACGACCCGGTCCGGCCGCTCCGCGACCGAGACCGCGAGGCGGCCGCCCTCGCCGACCGCCTCGAGCGCGTTCAGCATCAGGTTCAGGAATACTTGTTTCAAGGACTCGTTGTCGAGCCGCACCGCGAGGGCCGCCGGGGCGGGCTCGGGCCGCACCAGCGTGGCGCGCCGCGACCGGAACTCCCCTTCCAGCAGGTCGAGCGTCTCGGCCAGCGCCAGCGCGGCGTCGCCGTCCGCCGCTCCCGCGGTCTCCCCGCGGGCGAACTGGAGGTAGCGCCCGACCGTGCGGGTGAGCCGGTCGGTCTCCTCGACCACCGAGTCGGCCCAGCGCTTCGCCTCGGGATCGAGCTTCCCGAGCCGCTCGGCCGAGCCGCGGATGATCGCGAGCGGGTTCTTGATCTCGTGCGCCAGGGTCGCCGTGAGCCGCCCCATGGCGGCGAGGTTCTCGGCGCGCGAGAGCCGGCGCTCGAGGCCCGCGGCCGAGCCGGCGACGCGGATCGTGACCCCGGCGAGCACCAGGATGCCGAGCGCGCTGAGCGCGGCGGCGAGCAGGAGCGTGCGCCGGAAGTCGGCGAGCACGCCGAGGTAGTCCACGCGCGCCTCGACCGTGAGCACGCCGGCCGTGCGGCCGCCCTCGAGCACCGGGGCGAGCCCTGCGCGCCGTTCCTCGCCTTCCACGCGGTAGATGGGGGAGACACCGGGCCGCCCGCCGAGGGCGCCGGCGAGCGCGTCCCGTGCCAGCGTGTCGAGCGGGCTCCGCTCGCGCTGGTGCTCGACGCCGCGCGTGTCGTAGAGCACCGTTCCTGAGGAGTCGAGCGCCGCCCCGCTCACGAGCCCGGTCGCCGCGCGCAGCTCCTCGAGCAGCACCTGGAGCGCCAGGTAGCCGGTGCCGTCCTCGCCCAGCAGCCGCGCGTCGCGCACGTCCTCACCGCTCACCTGCGAGGCGGCGGTGCGCGCCAGCGCCTCGAGACGGCGCCCGAACTCCTCGGCGAGCGCGTTGCGGACGCCGCGATAGGCGACCCAGGCGAGCAGCCCGGTGACGAGGATCGCGGCGAGGGCGAACAGGATGGTGGCCGTGCGCGTGCGCTGCAGGTCGGCCTCCCGGGGCCCGAGGGGAAGGGACGGACTAGCCGGCGGGGGCCCGCTCCGGCGCGATCAGCGTGATGACGTCCCCGACCGCGATCGCGCCGCCCTCGACGACGCGGAAGAAACGCCCGCGGCGGCCTGCGAGCTCGGCGCGCAGGCCCGGCTTCAGCTCGTTCATGCGCTCGCAGGGAGCGCACGGGCCGCCGGCCTCGAACAGGGTGGTGCCGATGCGCAGCCGGGCCGTCGCCGCGAGGTCGGCGAGGGCGAGGCCGCGCACGGTGACCTGCTCGCGCACCGCGCCGGGGGCAAGGCCGTGGTGTTCCAGCACCTCGTGCTCCATGAACAGCACGGCGCGCTTCGGGCGGCGCGGGCGGTCGCCGTCGAGGCCCTGGCCGGGCTGCGTCGTCACCCGCGACGCCGGCGCCAGCGGGGCGCGGCTCCCGGTGTTGAGGTGGATCGCGACCACCGTCGGCTCCGCCATGGGGGTGGGCCGAGCGCTCAGCGCGCCGCGGCCTTCGCCTCCTGCCGCAGGATGTGGACCGCCATGTGCTCGACGTCCTCGGCCGCCTCGCCGATCACCTCGGTCATGGTCGGGTGGGCGTGGATCGCCTGGGCGAGGTCGTGGGCGTTGAGGTCGGCGGCGATCGCCAGCGCGCACTCGTGGATCAGCTCGCTCGCCCGGGCGCCGAGGATGTGGGCGCCGAGGACCTGGTCGGTGCCGGCGTCGGCGATCAGCTTGACGAACCCGGCCAGCTCGCCGTCGGCGATGTTGCGGCCGTGGGCGCGGAACGGGAAGCGGCCGATCTTGAGCGTCCGCCCCTCGGCGAGCGCCTCGCGCTCGGTGAGGCCGACGCTGGCGATCTCGGGGCTGGTGAACGTGGCGGCCGGCACCGCGCGCCAGTTGGTCTGCGCGGGATGGCCGGCGATGATCTCGGCCGCCGCCTTGCCCTGCGCCGAGGCGAAGTGGGCGAGCTGCTTGATGTCGGTGACGTCGCCGATCGCGTAGAGGCCGGGCAGCGAGGTCTGCAGCCGGTCGTTGACCGGGATGCGCCCGCGCTCCCCCATCGCGACGCCGAGGGACTCGAGGCCGAGCCCGGCGCTGTAGGGACGGCGACCGGTGGCGACCAGCACCGAGTCCACCGTGACGGACTTCCCGCCGGCGAGCGCGAGCGTCACCGCGCCCTCGGGGCCGTCGCTCACGCCCTCGACCCTGGTGCCGAGGTGGAGCGCGATCTTCTGCTTCTTCATCTCGCGCTCGAGCCCCTGGGCGATCTCGTCGTCCTCGGCCGGCACCAGGCGCGGCAGCATCTCGATGAGCGTCACCTCGGTGCCGATCGCGCGGAAGAAGCAGGCGAACTCGGTGCCCACGACCCCGCCGCCCAGCACCGCGAGCCGCTTCGGCTGGCGCGTGAGGGCGAGCGCCTCCTCGCTCGTGATGATGCGCTCGCCGTCGAGCTTGAACCCGGACGGCAGGGTGGCGGAAGCACCGGTGGCGAGGATGATGTGGTCCGCGGTCAGCTCGGCGTTCCCGCCCTCCTTGAGGGCGACCACCATGCGGTGCGGGGCGGTCAGCTTCGCGGCGCCGAACACGATCTCGACCTGGCGGCCCTGGAGCAGGGTCTTGACGCCGCCCGTGAGCTGCTTCACCACCTTCTGCTTGCGCTCGAGCAGCCAGTCCCAGTTCACGCGCGGCTCGCCGACCTCGATGCCGAACTCCTTCGCGCGCTTGATCTGCTCGTAGAGGTGCGCGGTGCCGATCCACGCCTTGGTCGGGATGCAGCCCCAGTTGAGGCAGGTCCCGCCCAGCACCTCCTTCTCGACCACGGCGGTCTTGAGGCCGAGCTGGGCGGCGCGGATGGCGGCGACGTAGCCGCCGGGGCCGCTGCCGATGACGATCACGTCGAAGTGGCGCGGGTCGGGCATGGGCGGGTCGTGTCTCGTGGCTGGCGCGGTGGGGCGGAAGGGCGCGCCGGACGCGCGCGCGGCGGCTGTCTCGGGACTCTAGGAACCGGCCCGCGGCCTGTCAACCCGCGGGCGGCGCGGCGAGCGGCGCGGACGCGCGGCCGGCGGCCGCGGGCCGCGTCTCGCGCATGACGAGCGCGACGCCCGCGCCGGAGAGGAACGTGAGCGCCGCCACCGCGGCGACCGCCGCCGGCGCGCCGAAGCGGTCGGCGATCGCCCCCGAGAGCAGCGCCCCGACCACGTAGCCGCTGTCGCGCCACAGCCGGTAGACGCCGACCGTCGAGGCGCGGCGCGCCACCGGCGCGACGTCGGAGACCGCGCCGATCAGGGTCGGGTAGACGAGCGCGGTGCCCACGCCGAGCAGGGCCATCGCCAGCGCCCACGGCGCCGGACCCGTCCACCCGACCACCAGCGCCAGCGCGACCGCCTGCAGCCACATGCCCCAGACGATGGGCGGCTTGCGGCCGACGCGGTCGGAGAGCGGGCCGGTCGCGAACTGCAGCACCCCCCACACGCCCGGGTAGACGGCGGCCAGCGCCCCGACGGCGGCGAGGTCGAGGCCGGCCGCCGCGAACAGGAGCGGGAACAGCCCCCAGGCCATGCCGTCGTTGAGGTTGTTGACGAACCCCGCCTGCCCCGCGGAGAGGAGCGCGCGCCGGCGCACCCCGTCCGCCGCGGAGCCCGGCGGCGGCGCCGCGCCCGTCCCGCGCGCCTCGTGCCGCGCATGGCCGCGGGTCTCGCGCACCCAGAGCCACGAGACCAGCAGGCCGAGCGCGGCGAACGCGACGCCGGGGAGGAACGCATACGGCCGCGGCGCATAGGCGGTCGCCAGCCAGCCCGAGCCGAGTGCCGCCAGCGCCACCGCGATGTAGCTGGTCGCCTCGTTGAGGCCCATCGCCAGCCCGCGCCGCGCGGGCCCGGCGAGGTCGATCTT
Organism: uncultured bacterium; assembly: GCA_964554725.1. Taxonomy (GTDB): domain Bacteria; phylum Eisenbacteria; class RBG-16-71-46; order RBG-16-71-46; family RBG-16-71-46; genus WS-11. The sequence continues at coordinate 2,626 of CAZKQE010000063.1, read as the reverse complement.
CATGATGACCGTGGTGGACCAGCAGAGACCCTGATGGATCCCGAGCAGCAGGTTGGCGAACACGACCCATCCCCAGGTCGGCGCCAGGATGATGAGGAGCGGGACCGGCAGCCCGACCAGCCAGCCGGCGATCAGGACCGGCTTGCGACCGAGGCGGTCGCAGGCGATGCCGGCGATCCAGTTGGCGATCGCCTTGGCGGCGCCGAAGCCGGCGATGAAGGAGAGGATGGCGGCGCGCGAGCCGACGCCGAACTCGCGCTCGGCGAGCACCGGGAGCACCGCGCGCTCGAGACCCACCATGCCGCCGACGAACATGCTGACGAGGATCAGCAGCGCGTACTGCGCCGCGTTGGCCCCGATGCCGAGGCGCGGGTCGGCGGGCGCGGCGCGCGCGGGCACGGCCTACCCCGTGGCGACCGGCAGGCCGGCCGCGCGCCAGTCGGGGAACCCGGTCGCGAGGCGGCGGGCCCGGTAGCCGAGCGCCGCCAGCACTTCCACCGCGCGGTCGGCGAACGCGCAGTACGGTCCGCGGCAGTAGGCGACCACCTCCTGGTCCATCGGCAGCACGTGGAGCCGGGCCTCGATCTCGTCCAGCGGCAGACTCAACGCCCCCGCGATGTGGCCGGCGAGGAACTCCTCCTCGGGCCGCGTGTCGATGACCACCGCGGTGCCGGCGCGCAGGCGCGCGAGCAGCTCGTCCATGCCCACCGGCTCGAGCCCCGCGGGCTCCACCCGGCGGGCGCGCGCCAGCTCGCGCACCCCGGCCAGCCGCCGTTCGCCGAGGTCGCGGACCGCCTGCCACGCCCGGAACACCCCGTCGTCGGCGAGCCGGTAGTGCGCGTAGAGCCCCGCACGCCGGACCGCGACCAGCCGCGCGCCGCGCAGCGCCTGCAGGTGCCGCGACGTGTTGGCCACACTCATGCCGGCGAGGCGGGCCAGCGACTCGACCGTGCGTTCACCCTGCGCGAGCAGGTCCACCAGCTCGAGCCGACGGGGACTGGCGAGCGCCCGCGAGACCCGGGCGAGCTGCTCGTAGAGGCTGGTCTTGAATCGCCTGTCATCACTCTTATTCATGTATTCAATTGAATACTTGATTATTGGTCATGTCAATAGTGAAGGTACGGCGGACCTCTCAGACGCGGCAGGCCGATGAGCGGCACGGCAGCGGGCAGCGGGCGTCCCGATGTGCATTTCCCGTTGCCATACTTGAAGATAGCGGCGAATCTAGCGCCATGGTCGCGACCCCACGCTGCGGAACCGGAGTCCCCGCTTGAACTCGATCGCCGTCTTCGCCCGCCGGCCGCTCCTGGGGTCCGTCAAGACGCGGCTCTCCCCCGCCGTCCCGGCCGATCTGGCGCTCGACCTCTACCGGGGCATGCTGGCGGATGCGATCGGGGTGGCCCGGGAGGCGGGGACGGACCGGGTCGTGGTGCACTGGGCCGGAGAGGCGTCGGCGGAGTCGCCGTTCGACCTTCCGGCCGGCGTCGAGGTCCGGGAGCAGCGGGGCGCCGACCTGGGCGAGCGCCTGACCGCCGCCTTCGCCGCGCTGCTCGTCGCCCCCGGGGACCGGGCGGTGGCGATCGGCGCCGACTGCCCGGAGCTCACCGCCGTCACCCTGCGCTCGGCCTTCGCCCTGCTCGACGGGCACGAGGTCGTCCTCGGCCCGGCGCGCGACGGCGGCTACTACCTGATCGGGCTCGGCCGCCCGGTGCCCGCCCTGTTCCGCGACGTGCCGTGGGGGACCGCAGGCGTGTTCGCCGCCACGCTCGCCCGCGCCCGCGACGAGGGGCTCCGCGTGGGCGAGCTGCCGCCGCTCGACGACCTCGACACCCCCGCCGACCTGGTGGGCTTCGTCGCGCGCCGGTGCGGCGGCGACGGTGGGGCGGCGCCGGCGACCGCCGACGCCCTGCGGCGGATGGGGCTCCTGCCGCCGGGCTGACCTACCGGACCGAATCGAGCGGGGGTGCGTCCTTCCCGGTCGCCCGCGCCACCCGCTGCATCGCCTCCAGCACCGCCGGCTTCATGTTCTCGGGCGGCGAGGCCTGGAGCGCGCTGTGGAAGTAGCGGAGCGCGCCCTCCGCGTCGCCGCGGCGCTCGTGGACGATGCCGAGGTTGAACAGCGCGTAGGGCTGGTGCGGGTCGCGGGCCAGCGTCAGGCGGAACAGCCGCTCGGCCTCGCCCGGCTCGCCGAGGTTGTAGTAGCACACGCCGAGGTCCACCAGCGCCGTCACCTGGCTCGAGTCGTGGCGCACGGCGGAGCTGTAGTGGACGATCGCCTCCGACCAGTTGCCGGTGTCGAACAGGATGTCGGCGAGCCTCACCCGGGCGGCGGCGTCGGTCGAGTCGCGCTCGAGCGCGGCCCGCAGCGCGTCGGCCGCCTTCTGCTGGTCGGCGCTCGAGCCGGCGACCGGCGGGGGTGCCGCGCGCTCCAGGTTGGCCTGCACGGCGACGAAGATGAGCAGCACGGCGACGAACGCGCCCACCCCGAGCCACAACGAGACGGCGACGCCATCACGCGGCCCCGGGCGGCGCGGACGGACGGGTCGGAACGGCCGTACGCGGGGGGCCTCCCCGGCGGCGGCGGGCTCCCCGGGGCCGGGCTCCGGAGCGGCGGGCTCCGGCCCCG
>CAZKQE010000062.1:5405-10339 GCA_964554725.1 uncultured bacterium | reverse complement strand
GAGGGAGGTCATCGGCTCCTGGAAGATCATCGAGATCTCCTTGCCCCGGATGCGCCGCATCTCCGCCTGCGAGAGGGACGCCAGGTCGCGACCGCGGAACAGGATCCGCCCGGCGACGATGCGTCCCGGCGGGTCCGCGACCAGGCGCAGGACCGAGAGCGCGGTGACGCTCTTGCCGCTGCCCGACTCCCCGACCACCGCGAGCGTCTCGCGCTCGCCGAGCGCGTAGCTCACCCCGTCCACCGCCCGCACCACCCCGTCGTCGGTGAAGAAGTGCGTGTGCAGGTCCTCGATGCGCAGCAGGGGCTCGCTCATCCGCTCTTCCCTCCCATCACCTTGCGCGGATCGAGGGCGTCCCGCAGCCCGTCTCCGAGGAAGTTGAACGCCATCACGGTCAGGAAGATGGCGGTCCCCGGCACGAACAGCAGCCACGGGAACGAGGCCATCGCGCGCGGGTTGCGCGCCTGGTTCAGCATGTTGCCCCACGAGGCCGCCGGCTCCTGCACGCCGACCCCGAGGAACGAGAGCACGATCTCGCCCAGGATGTAGCCGGGGATCGAGATCGTCGCCGCCACGATCACGAACGACATCGTGTTGGGCAGGATGTGCCGCGCGATGATACGCAGGCGGCTCATCCCGAGCGCCTCGGCCGCCGCCACGTACTCCTGCCGCCGGATGGACAGCACCATGCCGCGGATGATGCGCGAGAGCCCCGCCCAGCCGATGAACGCCAGGATGACGACGATCGCCAGGTAGACCTGCTGGCTGGGCAGCTGGGTGGGGAAGATGCCGCGCAGGGCGATGATGAGGTAGAGGCCGGGGATCGAGAGCAGCAGCTCGGTCGAGCGCATGATGACGGTGTCGATCCAGCCGCCGAAGTAGCCCGAGATCCCGCCCAGCAGCATCCCGATCGTGAACGAGATCGCCAGCCCGAGCAGCCCGACCGTGAGCGAGACCTGGGACCCGTAGAGCAGCCGCGAGAACACGTCGCGACCCGACGGGTCGGCCCCCATGAGGAAGATGCTGTACGGGGCGTCCACGCCGAACAGGTGCCGGTCGGTGGGCAGCAGGCCGAACAGCCGGTACTCGGCCCCGCGGGCGAACAGCCGCACCGGCACCACGCGCGTGCGGTCCTCCTCGAACACCAGGTTGCCCGGATCGGTGAGCCGGGTCGGGTGGATGAACGGGACCGGATGGAAGCGGCCGCCGGCGTCGAACCAGTGCAGGCGGTGCGGCGGGTGGAAGAACCGCTCGCGGTCCATGAACTCCTGCGGGTAGGGGGCGAGGAACGGCGCGAACAGCGCCGCCGCGTAGAACACCGCCAGCAGCCCGGCGCCCGCCAGCGCCAGATGGCTGCGCCGGAACTGGCGCCAGAACATCCGCCACGGCGACTGGGGCGGCAGCGTCCGCGTCGCCTCGACCATCGCGGCCGGGAGCGCGCCGCCCGCGGGCTCAGTCATAGGCGATGCGCGGGTCCGCGACCGCGAGCAGGAGGTCGGCCACCAGGTTGCCGAGGATGAGGACGAACGACGCCATCATCACCGAACCCAGCACCAGGTACTGGTCCTGGGTCAGGATGGCGTCGAACGTGATGCGGCCGAGGCCCGGCCACGAGAAGATGATCTCGACGATCAGCGAGCCCGACACCAGCGCCCCCAGCGTGTACCCGAACAGCGTGATGAGGGGGTTGATGGCATTGCGAAGCGCGTGCTTGAAGACCACGACGTTCTCGTCGAGGCCCTTCGCGCGCGCGGTCGTGACATAGTCGAGCCGCAGCACGTCGAGCAGGTTCCCGCGCATCTGCCGCATGCGGCCGGCGAGCGGGGTGAGCCCGACCACGATCGCCGGTAGAACGAGATGGCGCGCCACGTCGAGCACCTTGCCGGCGCCGTCCAACTGGTCGTGGTCGAGGGTTCGCATCCCTCCGACCGGGAACCAGCCGGTCGAGGCCGCGACCATCAGGAGGAGCAGGCCCGACAGCACCTCCGGGATCGAGAGCCCGATCACGCCCACGACCGCCAATCCCTTGTCCACCCACGAGTACTGGCGCACCGCCGCCCACACACCGAGCGGGATCGCCAGCCCCCACGTGACCAACGCCGCCGCCGCGGCCAGTAGGAGCGTGTTGAGGATCCCCTCCTGGAGGATGGTGATCACGGGCTGGTGGCGGGCGAACGAATGTCCGAAGTCGAAGTGGAGGAAGATGTTCTTGAGGTACATGCCGTACTGCACGTACCACGGCTCGTCGAGGCCGAACGCCCTGCTCATCGCCTCCAGCCGCTCGGCCGAGATCGTCGGGTTCTCCGCCAGCGTGTTGCGATAGTCGCCCGGCGCCAGCTGGAGCAGGATGAAGGTCAGCGCCGAGATCCCGAGCAGGAGCGGGATCACCTGCAGCAGGCGCCGGAGGACGTACGTGCGCATCGGCCGCCCTCAGGCGCGCGGCGACGAGGGCTTCACGAACACGCGGTCGATGTTCCAGATCAGGCGGTGTGGGATCACGGTCGGGTGGACGTTGCCGAACCGGTTCCGCACCGGGACCTTGTAGACGATCGAGGGCAGCCAGATGACGAAGCACTCCTCGTTGACGAGGCTCTGCATCTCGAGCCAGCTGCGGCGGCGCTCCGCCATGTCCATCGTCGTGACGTTGGCCTCCATCAGCGCGTCCACCTTCGCCTCGGTCTCGGTCTCGGGTTTCGGCTGCTTGATGTTCCAGTAGTGGGTGAGCCCGCTCGAGCGCCACACGTTCTGGCCCATCCCCGGGTCGGGCGGCACCCCGCTCTGCAGGCCGAGCAGGATCGCCTCGTACTGGAAGTCCGTGCGCAGGTTCGTGATCAGCGAGTTGAACTCGAGCGGCGTGGCATCGCACTGGATGCCGATCTTCTTCAGGTCGTCCTTGATGAAGTTCGCGCTGGCGACGCGCATCAGGTTGCTGCTGTTCGTCTTGAGACTGAAGCGGACGGTGTTGCCCCGCGTGTCCTCGACGTAGCCGTCGCCGTCGCGGTCCTTCCAGCCCAGCTTCGCGATGAGCGCCTTCGCCCCTTCGGGGTCGTAGTCGTAGTGGACGGCCTCGGGCGTGTGCCAGGTCCGGTTGCCGGCCGTCGTCGTGGACCAGTTCTTCACCGCGTGGCCGTAGTAGACGCTCTTGATGATCGCCTCGCGGTCGATCGCCTTCGAGACCGCCTTGCGGAAGTCGCGGTCGCTGAACCACGCGTACTTCACCGGGTCCACGTAGGGCTCCCCCACGCGCTTGCCCGGCTTCGGCTCGCGGACGCGGTTGAGGTTGAACCAGAAGAAGTTCGTGTTGAGCGCGGGCCCCAGCGAGTGGAACGTGAAGTTCCCCTTCGCCTGGTTGTTCTCGTAGGTCTGGTAGTTCTCGGGCTTGACGTCGTCGAGCGCGTCCACCTCGCCGGCCTCGAACTTGAGCGCCGCGGTGTTCTGGTCCGGGACGATCAGGAACACGAGCTCGTCGAGATAGGGGAGGCGCTGGCCCTTGCTATCGAAGCTGTACCAGTAGGGGTTGCGGGTGAGCACCGTCTTCTCGTTCGGCACGTACTGCTTCAGCGTCCACGGCCCGCTGCTCACGAGCTCGCCGGGCGCCGTCCCGACGTTGTAGGCGGAGGCGAAGCTGCCGCTGCGGTAGGCGGGCTCGAGCACGTGCTTCGGCAGGATGTAGACCGAGCTGACGACGGGGACCAGCATCGCGTACGGGCCGGCGACCTCGATCACCACGGTGTAGGAGTCGGGGGCCGAGAGCTTGAACTTCTGCTTGTACGGCATGAAGAAGTCGTAGAGCGACACGTGGAGCGTGTCGTCCATGTACACCTCGAACGAGAACAGCACGTCCGCCGAGGTGATCGGGTGCCCGTCCGTGAAGGCGGCGCCGCGCCGCAGACGCCAGGTCGAGACCTTCCCGTCGGGGCTGATCTCCCACGACTTCGCGAGCCCCGGCTCCAGCCGCTCGGTCGCGTTGTCGAAGTCCACCAGCGAGGTGAACAGGCGGCCGTCCGTGACGTCCGTGCTCGAGGTCTCGTTCGCCATCACCGGGTTGAACGTGCGCGGCGAGGTGGTCTGGGCGAGCACGAACCGCCCGCCGTGGGTGCCCACCTCCGGCAACTCCTCGGTCCGGGCATCCACCGGCACCGGATGCGGATCGGCGTAGGTCGCGGTGGCGTGCCCGGCCTTGCCGCCGCAGCCCGCGAGCAGCGCGGCCGCCGCCAGCACCAGCCAGCCTTCCCGACCCGGAAACCGCATGCGTCTCGTCATGGCCCCTCCCCCCCGCCGTCGTTCGCGCGCCCCGGTCAATGGACCGACGCAGTATAGGAACCGCTCCCGCGGAGGGTCAACAACGCGAGGCCCGACGCGCCATCCCGGCGCGCCGGCGCGGGTCCCAGCTCGGCCGCCAGGGCGTCGGCCCAGCGCTCGAGCGGGGGCGACGGCCCGAGCCACGCCCCGGCCCCGGTCGCCGCGCGCGCCAGCGCCTCCCGCACCGCGTCGCGCGACCCGTCGGGGACCGCCAGGTAGTCGGCCAGGCGCCGGTGTCCGTCGCCCAGCAGGACGCTCCCCTGCTGCAGGTAGGCGCGGCTCGTGCGCCGCTGGGCGCTGCCCACCAGCTTCGCGCCGCCCAGCACCACCTCGTGGCGGGCGGTGGAGGCGAAGCAGGGCGGAGCCGGCCCCCCGCGGGCGGCACCGCCGGGCGCGCCCGCCTCGCCCCGCCGCGCCGCCGGCTCCGCCGGCACGCCGAGCCGCAGCAGCGAGCGCACGATCAGCCCGCACGCCCGCGCGTACGCCTCGCCCGGGCCGCCTCCCCACTCCGGGTCGGTGCGGGGCGCGGCCAGCGCGTAGGTCCACTCCTCGGCGTGGAAGATCGCGCCGCCGCCGGTCGGGCGCACCGCCCACACCACGCCGTCCGCGGCGCAGCGGGCGAGGTCGAGCTC
>CAZKQE010000062.1:0-5395 GCA_964554725.1 uncultured bacterium | reverse complement strand
GGGGTCCTGGCCGCGGCCGAGCGTGATCCCCGGCGGGGAGAACGAGAACAGGCGCAGCACCGGCGGCGCGCCCTCCGACGCGGCGGCGAGCAGCGCCGAGTCCCGCCGCATGTTCTCGGCGGCGTCGTGGGCCCCGTCGCACCAGAGGATCATCCCGGGTCCCCGGCCGCGCGCGGTCCGCGGCCACCCCCTAGCGGAGGCCGAGCCACTCCTCGATCAGGAACTGGAACCGGCCGATGAGGAGCGAGATGCGCGACATCACCGTGTAGCCGTACCCCGCCCCGAAGCCGACCATCAGGAAGTAGATCCCGAGCTTCGACGCCACGCCGAGCCCGCCCTTGTGTTCGCGGCTGTAGAAGAAGAACAGCAGCGACGTGACGAGGCCGACCGAGAACACGATCGCGTTGAGGCTCGCCCCGAGGTCGCCGGCGATCCACAGGGGCCGCAGGCTGCCCTGGACCTGCGCGACGAAGTCCGCCTGCGCGGCGCCGGTGGTGCGGATGCCGGCGTAGACACCGATGATGACCGCCAGCGCCCAGCGCGACATCCAGCCGATGCGGCCGAACAGCCGCGTGAACAGCAGCAGCCCGAGGATCCCCGGCACCAGCAGGAAGATGCGGTAGTCGCCGAGCCGGGGCATGAACAGCGAGCCCAGCCCCGCACTGCCGCCGGCGTTCCCGAGCGTGCGCAGCAGCGGCTCCCACAGGTTCGGGACGATCACGGTCCAGAAGTTGAGGATGATGTAGTAGCCGGCGGAGACGCCGACGAACAGGTGCTCGGCGAAGCGGTAGAACGGGTTGTCCTTGTAGAGGAAGCTGAAGATGCAGAGGGTCAGGAAGGCGCCCAGCCACACGCTCAGGTCGGGGCTCAGGTGGAGGCTCATGCCGCCCCCGGGCGCCGCAGGCGCTGGACCACGTTCCCCAGCACGATGCACAGGGCGACGAAGATGTGGGCGAGCGACTGGGCGTCCATCCCCTTGGTGGCGGAACCCTTCTCGCCGCGGATCTTCTCGTACTCGGCGGCGCCCGCCATCCCGCCGAGCAGGCCCTGCAGCTGGCCCGACTGGAGGTAGGGGTAGTACTCGGGCGCGCTCACCGCGGTGCAGCCCGAGACCATCGGCAGGTGGAACCGGGACTGGACCTGCTGGACCCACTCCTTGGTGCCCGGGAAACCGGCCGAGATGTTCACCAGCAGCGGGAAGCTCGCGTAGTCGCGGACGTTCTTCATCACCGGGATCTCGGTGGTCACGCTACCCCGGTAGTCGCGGGGGAACGCGTTCTTGATGCCCTGGCCCATGAGGACCATGACCGCGTCGTCCCCGGCCTTGTAGCCGAGGTTGACCCAGTCGACCCCGTAGGTCTTGCCCGGGAACTCGGCGGCGACCTCGTTCAGCGTCGCCTCGACCAGCCCGGGTCCGGCGTTCCACAGCACGGTGACGATCACCTTGCAGTCCTTGCTCAGCAGGTGCCGGAACGCGGTCTTCGTCATCGGCACCACCTCCGGACGGGCGCTGGGGTCGTAGTCGCACGACATCAGCACGGTCGAGCCGTTCGGCAGCCGATCGATCGTGTCGTGGAAGCTCTGGACCGCCGGCGACGTCCGGAGCGGCAGGCCGGCCGGGAACAACAGCGGTCCGGCGACCAGCAGGCCCATCGCCAGGAACAGCCAGCGACGATCGAGCTTCTCGAGGGCGGTGGTCCACGGCATCGCTCAGTCCTCCCCGCTCAGGTAGGTGCGCTCGATGCCGAGGATGACCCGCAGCCCGGTCGCCATGACGCCGAGGGCGGCGCCGATGAGGATCGCCCGCTTCGCGGCGTTCTGCGGCACCTCCATGATCCACTCCTGGGCGAGGCTGAGGTGGAACGTGTTCGGCGCGCCCGGCAGCCACTTCAGCTGCAGCAGCCAGTCGGTCATCAGGTCGCCGAGCGGCACCCGGCCCAGCATCACGATCAGCGCCGCGACCGCCAGCAGCCCGGCTTCGACCGTGCGGATGCGGAAGGCGCGGAAGGCGGCTGAGGCGATGAAGAACGCGAGCAGCGAGAACATGGTCGCCGACATCGGCGAGTAGACCCAGTCGTAGATCCACTTCGAGCGCATCCCGGCGTTCAGGAACCCCGGGCCCTCGATCGCCCCCACGACCACGGTGGCGACCAGCGCGACCACCAGCACGATCTTGTACGGCCAGCCGTGGGCGCGCTTCGAGATGGCGTCGAAGTTGACCCGCAGCGCGTTCGCGCCACCCAGCACGTAGCCGAACGCGACCAGGATCACCGCGCTCGACTGGAGGAAGTCGGCGGGCACGCTCACCCAGTGGTGCGGGACGAAGAACGACAGGATCATGAACAGCCCGATCACCGCCGTGATGAACAGAGGGACTTCGCGCTTCACCCGTGGCCTCCTACTGCGTCGCCATCCAGGCCTTGAATCCGGTCCGGCCCAGCGTCTCGAGGATGCAGCCGATGATCACCGTGGCGATGATGGCGATCTTCATCAGGTCCGCGCCCTTCAGCGCGCCGACCAGCTTGGGCTCGCCCGAGAGGTAGGCGCTGGCGGCGTAGAGCTCCTCGCCGATCAGGGTGTAGTCGCAGGCGACGACGAAGAACGGCAGCTGGTGGACGTTCGCCGTGCCGGCGACCTGGATCGCGCCGGTGGCGAAGCCGGTCTCGGCCAGCAGCAGGGACTCGGCGTAGAACGCGCCCATGAAGATGTGCGCGGCCGGACGGTCCCGCATCATGACCCCGGTCACCGAGGCCACGTAGGCGAACTGCTCCGGCGAGACGAACCGCACGCTGTTCGGGTCGTAGGCCTCCGGGCGCCCGGCGTGCAGGTAGCCGGCCTTCACCATCTCCTCCGCGATCGTGAACGGGATCGGGTAGGTCACCGGCACCGTGATCGGCGTCTCGTAGCGGGCGGTCAGCTTGGCGACGCTCTCGAGGATGACGAGCCCGGCGACGGTCTGGATCTCGCTGATGTCCTGGATGCCCGGGATGTAGAGCACCGGCCGCCCCATCTCGGTCGCGCGCCCGATCGCCTCCTCGATCGCGTCGATGCCCGGGATGCGGCGCACGAACGGCTTCTTCCCGGACTGGGCGCTGGCGATGTAGTAGAGGACGAAGGCGAAGAACATCAGCGTGCCGATCAGGACGCTCCAGCGCGTCTGGTTGATCCACTGCGAGGTCGCGCGCACCGGCCCGGTGACGCTGCCGGCCGGGGTGACGCCGCCGGGCCCCGCCGCGTCCACGCGGTAGAAGTACTCGAGGTCCCGCTCGACGTTCTGGTCCACGCGCGAGACCGTCCCCGCCGCCACCGAGTCCACCATCGTCCACGGGCCCGACGGCGTCTCCGCGCGCATCAGGCGGTAGCCGGCGACCCGCGCCCCCTCGGCCACATCGTCCGGCGAGACCTTCCACTCGAGCCGGATGCCCCGCCCCGCGTCGTTGGGGACGTCGCTGGCGACCAGGCCGGAGGCGGCGCGCGGGGGCGCCGGCGGCTCGCCGGCGGCGGGCGGCGGGGTCTGCGCGGCGGCGGCGCCGGCGAGCAGGAGGAGCAGCGGCGCCAGCGCGCGCATGCGACCCGCGACGGCCCCGGCGGTGCGCACCCTTCGTGGCAACGGATCCTCCTTGGACCTGGACCGCTCGGGGGCGCCGGGGGGCGGGCGACCGAGCCCTCCTCCCACGCCGCGGACGGCGAAGCTAACAACGCCCGCGCGCCGCTGTCAACGCCGGGCACGGCGGCGGGTCAGTCCTCGATCAACTCCACGTTCGCGCGCGGCACCACCGCCCGCGAGCGGTCGTCCAGGAACTCCACCGCCATCACGCGCACGTGCGCCTCGGTCTCGAGCGCCTGCAGCTCGGGCGGCAGCTCGACCACCCGGGCGATGCGCCCGAAGTAGGGGACGCGGATCACGCGCAGCAGCGAGCCGACGTCGACCCCGCCCGCCTCGGCCTCCGCCCCCCGCCCGCCGGCGGTCCCGGCCGGCTTCGGGATCACGATCTCGGGGCGCAGGACGCCGGCGCGGATCTGGGTCGCGCCGCTCACCGACGCCTGATCCCCCTCGTGCTCGCCCAGCAGCCGCCAGGTGCGCTCGGCCATGCGGATGCGCCCGAACCCCTCGGTGAGGACCAGCGTGAAGCCGAGGTCCTCGGCGCCGGTGATCGCCACACCGAGGTCGCGGCCCAGCAGCTCGCGCAGGTCGCTGTCGTCGAACCCGCCCACCACCACCGCCGCCACCCCCAGCGCCTTCGCCCGCATCAGGGTCGCGTGGGACACGTAGGCCCCGCCCACCACGACGCAGCCCCGGTGGGCCTCGCTCAGGCGGTCGGCGCGCAGCTCCTCGTCGGGCGACGCGGCGACGATGCGCAGCGCGCCGAAGGTCTCGCCGCCGACGCCGAAGATCCCCTGCAGGAGCGCCCCGGAGGCCTCGACCACCACGCCCTCGCCGGGCAGCACCTCGGCGACCACGCCGCGGACGTAGGCCTGGACCTCGACCGGGATCGGCGGCTCGCGCAGGATGAGCTGCCCGGTGACCGGCGAGACGCTCTCGATCGCCCCGTCGGCCGGCGCGGTGGCGCGCTGCCGCACCAGCCCGAACAGGCTGCTGCCCTGGGCGATGACGTCCCCCTTGCGCACCGGCGCCCCGACCGGGACCGTGAGCGCGTCGGGGACGCGGGCCGGGTCGAGCGAGAGCCGGGCGGCGACGTTCACGGTCTGCACGTTGCCCGGCAGCTCGGTGCGGGCGATGACCGTGTCGGCCGCGACCTCCGCGCCCGGGGCGACCACCACCTCCCCCTTGAGCGGCAGCCGCCGCTCGCGGCGGATCACGGCGTGGCCGGTGACGCGCAGCCCGGGCGTGTAGGCGTGGGCCATCACACCTCCCGCGCGTAGAGGTCGAGCGCCCGGTTCCAGGCGCGCAGCCGCGCGATCCGCTCGCGGGCGTCCTCGGGGAGCACGAACGGCCGTCGCCCGCGGGTGTCGATGATCAGGCCCACCACGCCCCCGGACACCGCGGCCTCGAGCGGCCGGCCGCGCCCGAGGCCGAGGTCGAAGCCGCGTTCGGGCCGCGCGACCAGGCGCGCCGTGCCGCTCTCGGGCAACGGCAGCAGCGCCAGCTCGCCGAACGGCACCGGCATGGTGAGCGCCGGCGCGCCCGGCGCGGTCAGCTCGACCGTGACGCACGGCTGCCCCGCCTTGCCGGTCCCGATCGGCGCCAGCACCGACCCCAGCCGCACCAGGCAGTCGCGCTCGAACACCTGGGTGGCCGCCTCCTCGTGGACGCTCGACAGCACGCCGAGCTGGGGCGCCATGAAGATGCTGTCCACCGCGAGCTGCGTGAGCCCCTCGGGCAGGAACGCGTCGATCATCATCATCGCCGCCTGCACGCGGCGCGGCGCGTGCG
>CAZKQE010000061.1:0-10360 GCA_964554725.1 uncultured bacterium | reverse complement strand
ATCCCGGCCTGGAGCGGGATCTCGTAGACCGGGATCGGCTTGCCGCGCAGCGACGAGAAGGCGGTGCGGCTGTTCGCGTAGGTGTTCATGCGGATGCCGAACCACGCCACCGAGTAGGAGCCGAGGATGCCGATGACCGACCACATGAGGATCAGCCCGACCGTGCCCGCCGACTGGTGCTGCATGAAGCCGAAGTAGTAGATGATGCAGGCGGCGATGAACGCCCACAGCACCATGATCAGCCGGCCCTGCTGGAGCAGGTAGGCCCGGCAGGTCTGATAGATGATGTGGGAGACGTCCAGCATGCTCTGGTGGGCGGGCATGGCCTTGACCTGGTTGAACATCGCCAGGCCGAAGAGCATCCCGAGGATGCACACCCCGATGCCCCCGATCAGCAGGTTCACGCCCGAGACCGGTGTGCCGAAGAGCATGTAGGTCGTGTCGAGCGCCGGGATCTGGAGGTCCAGCTCGCTGGCGAGCGCCACGGCCGGGAGAGCGAGGGCGGCGAGCGCGGCGGCGAGCGCGGCGACCCAACCGGTCGATCCTGAAGTCCACGGGGCACGGCCCGCGGCACGGGACATCATCATCGGCGATACCTCTTACGGTTGGAGGGGGGGCCGGCACGGGTGTGCCGCACGACCCGGCCGGCGGGCTGGCGAAGTGCGACCCGAGGGGCCCGTCCGGCTGGGATGGGATCCCCGCGCCGGCCACCGCCGACGCGAAGGACGAGGGAATCTATCCGAGCGGGCCGGAGGGGAGCAAGCGGGAAGAGCAACTCCGAGTTGTCAGGGAATCGCTTCCGCCGGGGGGTCCTCAGGACTATGCTCCCCGCCGTCCGATGGACTCCGCGCGGGCTCATCAGGCCCGCGAAGCGCGACCGGTCGGGTCCCGGCGACCGCCGCGGGCCCACCAGGCGGGAGGATCCCATGCCGCATCGCGTGACGGCCCGGCTGGTGACTTGGCTTCTGGCTGGATCGCTTCTCGGCTGCCCTGGACCACGGGTGGCGATCGCAGGGACCATCGCTTCCTCGGAAGCGAGTGTTGACTACATCCGCGACGCACTCGGCACCGACACGCTCTGGCTGCGCCGCCGTGTCAACACCTGCCCCATCGTTTACGTCGAGGGCGAAGACCGGCTGCTCGAGGTCGCGTTCGAGCCGTCTCGGCTCTTCCGCGTTCCCGCCAGCCTTCCCGTCCACGTCCGGTCTGTGAAGGGTGACTCCGAGAGTGGCTTCAAGATTCACCTCGGCAGCCGGCGATTCGGGCGTGGCACGTTGCACATCAGGCGTCCGCTCTCCGGCGCCCTGTCCACCGCCGAGCTCGACACACTGCTGGCGGCGGTCTTCCGCTCGGCGTCCGCAGGGGCGGCCGACCACCCCATCATCGGCAATCGGTCCAGCCTCGTGGCACACGCGGCGAGCTGCAACCATCTCCCCGCCCCGGTGGATCGGGAGGCATTCGCGTCGACCGAGCAGGCACTGGCCGCCGGATTCGAGCCATGCCCGGTCTGTTTCTCGAATACGCTCCGGATCAGCGGCTTCCGTATGGAGCAGCGACTCGGACAGGAGGTCGCCCGGCTCCTCCGATCCGGTTACAGCTTCGCTCCCGATGCGGCGGTCCAGAGCAGACTCTCCCGGGCCGGGGAATCCGTGCTCGAACGGTGGATCGCGCCGCTGAAGGGATACCGCTACCGCTTTGCCGTCGTGGAGTCGGACGACCTCAACGCCGTGGCCTGCCCCGGCGGCACCATCTACTTCACCTCGGCCATGATGCGAGTGCTCGAGTCGGAGGAGGAACTCGAGGCCGCTCTCGCCCACGAGATCGCTCACGTCGAGCTTCGCCACGGCTACCGGCAGTATCGCTCCGCGATGAAGGGCCGGCTGATCGCGGGACTTGCCGCACTCGCGGCTGGCGCAGTCGCGGCAGATCGCACCCATGACGCAGTGTTCGGCGCGCGCGTGGCCGGGTGGGTCGCGACCCTGGGGGAGATCGCATCTCAGATCGTCCTGGCTGGCTACTCGCGGGAGCACGAAGCCGAGGCCGACGACTTCGCCATGACCTTTCTGTTGCGCAAATCGGATGCACAGAGCACCGCCCCGCTCGTGTCCGTGCTCTCGAAGCTGCGATACGCGGCCGCCACGGACGGTGAGATCTGGGCTCACCAGACTGCATTCGCGACCCATCCCGACATCGAGACGCGGATCTCGAGGACGGGTGGGGCGGAACTGGCCGAGTTCGACTCCTCGGCTACGTTCTGGGGTTGCGACGCCTCGGGAGAGATCCTCCTGGTCGTTCGCCTGGTTTCCCAGGGGATTGCGAGCTATCGGGAGCACTACGTCCTGAGCGGGAAGGGAATGCGCGGTGGAGGGCAACCAGCCATGCGATCGTCGCGAGTCGTCGTGAGGACGAAGTCCCGCATGGAGTATCGACTCTTCGCCAGCATCGAGAGCACGACCGAGCTGGCAGATCGAGCGTCGCTGGGCACCCTTGAGATTCGCGCTGGAGGTCGGGAGTACTTCCTGTCCAATCCTGAGAGAACAGAGATCTTCCCGGTGGACGAGGTGAGCGCCGTGTTCGTATCGCGCGACATCGACTCGCTGATCGAGGACCCTCTTGAGGAAATCCGCCTGCCACAGATCAGGGGTGTCACGAGATGGGTTCCGGCGCGAGACATGGAATCGCAACGCGACCTGCAA
The DNA here is from genome assembly GCA_964554725.1 of uncultured bacterium. GTDB lineage: Bacteria > Eisenbacteria > RBG-16-71-46 > RBG-16-71-46 > RBG-16-71-46 > WS-11. Next base: position 7,664 of record CAZKQE010000061.1, on the reverse strand, counting down.
GGCCCCGCAGGCGGCGACGCACCCGCGGAAGCCGACCCCCGCGGACGTGGAGGGAAAAGGTCCCGCTAGTGCAGGTGGCCGACATCGGACGGAAGTGTGACTCGCCTCGATTCCGGAACCCTTGACGACCCCGGAGCGAGCAGAACAAGGGAGGCGCTCTTGGCAACCAAGCTGCTGGTCGGGATCTTCTCAGCCATGATGTCCGCTTCGTCACTGGCCGCCGTGCCCACGCCCGAGTCGTTCCTCGGCCACCGCGTGGGGGAGGACCGCACCCTCGCCGATTACGGGCAGATCGTCCGCTACTTCGAGGCCCTGGATCAGGGTTCCGACCGGGTGCAGGTGCAGAAGCTCGGCAAGAGCGTGCTGGGTCGCGACCTCATCATGGCGGTCATCTCGAGCGAGGCGAACCTGCGCGACGCCGACCGGTACCGCGGGATCGCCCGCCGACTCGCCGACCCGCGCGGTCTCGAGCCGGCCGAGGCCGAGCGGCTGATCGCCGAGGGCAAGGCGATCGTGCTCGTCACCTGCAACATCCACTCGACCGAGATCGGCTCGAGCCAGATGGCGATGGAATGGGCCCATTCCCTGGCGACCTCGGACGACCCGCGCGTGCGGGCCTGGCTGGACGAGGTCATCCTGCTGCTGATGCCGTCGATCAACCCCGACGGCACCGACATGATCGTGGACTATTACCGGAAGTACCTGGGCACCGAGTGGGAGGGCGGGCGGCTGCCGTGGCTCTACCATCACTACGCCGGCCACGACAACAACCGCGACTGGTACATGCTGAACCTGCCCGAGACGCGGCTGGTGAACCGGGTGCTGCACCACGACTGGTTCCCGCAGGTGTTCCTCGACGAGCACCAGATGGGGGCGACCACCCCGCGCATCTTCGTCCCGCCCTACGCCGACCCGCACACGCCGATGGTCCATCCCCTCCAGTGGCGATTGAACGACCTGATCGGCACCGCGATGGCACTGCGCCTCGAGCAGGCGGGCAAGAGCGGCGTCATCTACTCCTACGCCTTCGACGCCTACTGGCCGGGCGGGACCAAGAACACCGCCTGCCTCAAGAACGTCATCGGACTCCTCACCGAGGTGTCCTCGGTGCGCATCGCGACGCCGGTCTACGTGGACCCGGCCGAGCTGAGCGGCGGCCGCAAGGGGCTGCCCGAGTACCGGCCGCAGATGAACTTCCCCAACCCCTGGCCGGGCGGCTGGTGGCGGCTGCGCGACATCGTCGACTACGAGCTGATCGCCGGGAACAGCCTGCTCGAGACCGCGGCGACCTACCGGGCCGAACTGCTGCGCGCGTGCTACCAGATGGCGCGCGCCGCGGTGGAACAGGGGCGGAGCGAGGCGCCGTTCGCCTACATCGTCCCGCCGGCCCAGCACGACCTGGCGGCGGCCTCGCAGATGGTCGAGCTGCTGCGCGAGCACGGGCTCGAGGCGAGGGTGGCCTCGCAGCCGATCACGCTCGGCGACGGCCGCCGCTTCCCGGCCGGCAGCGTCGTGTTCCCGGCCGCCCAGCCCTACCGGCCGTTCCTGGTCGAGATGATGGAACGCCAGCGGTTCCCCGAGGTGCGGCAGGGACCCGACACGCGCGAGATCTTCCGGCCCTACGACGTCACCGCCTGGACGCTGCCCCTGCTGATGGGGGTCGAGTGCGTGCGGGTCGACCGGCCGTTCGCCGCCGAGTACCACGAGGGGTTCGCGCTGCGCTGGCCGGAACTCCCGGCGCCGGCCGCCGACGCCCCGGCGCTGCTGCTGCCGGCGGCGAGCAACGCCAGCTACACGGTCGTCAACCGTCTGCTGGCGGCGGGGGTCAAGGTCGAGCGCGGAGCGGACACGCTGCACGCCGACGTCGGCGGGATGACCTGGCGGTTCCCGCCCGGCACGTTCGTGGTGCCGCGCGAGGCCCGGGCGCAGGCCACGCGCCTCGCCGCCGAGGCGCGGGTCGGCGTGTTCGGGCTGGCGAAGGACTCGCCCGGGCGCCGGGTGGCGATGCGCTCGCCCCGCGTGGGCATGTACAAGTCGTGGGCCGCCTCGATGGACGAAGGCTGGACCCGGATGGTGCTCGACCGCCACGAGTTCAAGATGACCAGCCTCGACAACGCGGCGATGAAGGCGAAGGACCTCGCCGCCCGCTTCGACGTGATCGTCCTGCCGGACCAGGACAAGAACGTCATCATCGAGGGGCGCCCGAAGAGCGAGGACGGCGCCGGCTACTTCGAACCGCTCCCGCCGCCCTACGCGGGCGGCATCGGCAAGGAGGGGGTCGCGAACCTCAAGGCGTTCGTCGAGGCGGGAGGGACGCTGGTGTGCCTCTCCGAGGCGAGCCGCCTCGCGCTGGACGAGTTCAACCTGCCGGTGCGCGACCTGGTCGGCCGGATGAAGAGCTCCGAGTACTCGCTGCCCGGCACGCTCGTGAACCTCGAGCTGGACACCGCGCAGCCGCTCGCCTGGGGCATGCCCCGCACCTGCGCCGCGTACTACACGAGCGGTCCGGTGTTCGGCACCAGCATCCCCGGCGCGGGGGTCGGGAGGGCGGTGGTGGCCCGCTTCCCCGGCTACGCCGACGAGGTCGTGGCGAGCGGCTGGGCGAAGGGCACCGAGCACATGGCCGGGCGCGCCGCGGTGGTCGACGCGCGGCTCGGCCGCGGCCGCGTGGTGCTGTTCGGACCGCGGATCCAGAACCGCGGCCAGACCGTCGGCACCTTCAAGATGCTGTTCAACGCGCTGCTGCAGTCCCCGACGGCGAAGTGACCTGAAGCGGCCCGGCGCCCCGGTCGGCGCCCGGCGGGGCGCCGGGCCGGAGCCCTGGGCCGCCCCGGAGACGGTTGGCGCGCGCGGCTGCCCGGGGGTACCCTGCGGCGGCGAGCGCGGACCGGGACGGTCCGTGCGCCGGTCGCGCCGGGTACGGCGCGTGGCCCACCACCCATGGATGGACGAGCGATGAGCGAGCCGAGACCGAAGACCGCCCACGCGAGCGAGGGGGAAGCCCGCGCCCTCGCCGAAGCCTCCCGCGAGACCGTCTGGACCGCGCCGTCCTTCGTGCGCGAGCTGTTCCTCGGCCGGCTCGAGCTGGGCCTCATCCACCCGCCCCCCGAGCCGGACCCGGGCGAGCAGGGCCCGGCGCGCGAGTTCATGGCGAAGCTCGAGCGCTTCCTGCGCGAGCAGGTGGACGGCGAACAGATCGAGCGCGACGCACGCATCCCGCCCGAGGTCATCCAGGGGCTGCGCGACCTCGGCGCGTTCGGGATTAAGATCCCGCGCGAGTACGGCGGTCTCGGGCTCTCGCAGTACACCTACGGGCGGGCGATGTCGCTGTGCGGGTCGGTCTCGAGCGCGATCGTCACCCTGCTCTCGGCCCACCAGTCCATCGGGGTCCCCCAGCCGCTCAAGCTGTTCGGCACCGAGGAGCAGAAGAAGAAGTACCTGCCGCGGCTCGCACGCGGGGCGATCTCCGCCTTCGCCCTGACCGAGACCGACGTCGGCTCCGACCCGGCGCGGATGACGACGACCGCGACCCCGGCGCCGGACGGCAGCGGCTGGATCCTCGACGGTGACAAGCTCTGGTGCACGAACGGGACGATCGCCGAGCTCATGGTCGTCATGGCGCGCACGCCGGGCAAGGACGGGAAGCCCGGTCCGATCAGCGCCTTCATCGTCGAATCCGCGTGGCCCGGCGTGCAGGTGGTCAACCGCCTCGAGTTCATGGGGCTGCGCGGCATCGAGAACGCCGAGATCCGCTTCCAGGGCGTGCGCGTGCCGAAGGAGAACCTGCTCGGCGGCGAGGGCCGCGGGCTCAAGCTGGCGCTGGTGACCCTCAACACCGGGCGGCTCACGGTCCCCGCCGGCTGCGCGGCCGCCGGCAAGTGGTGCCTGCAGGTCGCGCGGCGGTTCGCGAAGCGGCGCGTCCAGTGGGGCAAGCCGGTCGGGCAGCACGACGCGGTCGCCCAGATGCTGGCGGACATCGCGGCGAAGACCTATGCGATGGAGGCGGTCTCGGACCTGTCGTCCCTGCTCGCGGACCGCGGCCGCTCGGACATCCGCCTCGAGGCGGCGCTCGGCAAGCTGTGGAACACCGAGATCGCCTGGGACCTCTGCGACCAGGCGGTCCAGGTGTGCGGCGGACGGGGGTACGAGACCGCGCGATCGCTGGCGCTGCGCGGCGAGTCGCCGGTGCCGCTCGAGCGCCTGCTGCGCGACCTGCGGATCAACCGCATCTTCGAGGGGACCAGCCAGATCATGCGGCTGTTCATCGCCCGCGAAGCCCTCGACGTGCACCTGCGCGCCGCCGGGGACGTCGTGATGCCCGGGGTGCCGATGGACCGTCGACTGAGCGGGGCCCTGCGGGCGGCCCGCTTCTACGCGGTCTGGTATCCGAGTCGCTGGCTCGGCTGGGGGCGCTGGCCGGAGTTCGCGGAGTTCGGGCCGCTCGCCGGCCACGTGCGCTACCTCAAGCGCGCGTCGCGGCGGCTGGCACGGCGCCAGTTCCACCTGATGGCCCAGCACGGGCCGGCGCTCGAGCGGCGCCAGTCCCTGCTGTTCCGCTGCGTGGACATCGGGGCCGAGCTGTTCGCGATGGCGGCGACCTGCGTGCGGGCGCAGCGCGACCACCTGGCCAGGCCGGCGGATCCCACCGCGCGCGAGCTGGCGGATCTCTTCTGCCGGCAGTCGCGTCGGCGGGTGGCGGCGCTGTTCCGCGCCATCGACCACAACGACGACACGACCGCCTACCGGCTGGCGCGCGGCGTGCTCGAGGAGCGGTACGCGTGGCTCGAGTCCGGGATCCTCGGCGCGCCCGATCCGCCGGAGGCGGCGGAGGCGGAGCCGCGCGCGGCCGCCGGTCGCTGATCGGCCGCTCCCGGCCGCCGCTCAGCGGACGACGATGAACCGTCCCCCGGCGGCGCCCTCGTCGGTCTGGATCCGGTAGAAGTAGAGGCCCTGCCGCAGCGGCCGATCGGTGCCGGTGTCGAACGAGATCCGGTACTCGCCCGCACGGGCCGCGGGCTCGTCCATGAGCGTTCGCACGACGCGGCCGCCGAGGTCGTACACGCGCACCCGCACCGGGCCGTCCCGCGAGATCGCGAATCCCAGCCGCCCGACCCCGCGGACCGGATTCGGGAACAGGTGCGGCTGCAGCGGCGGGCCGGTGAGGGGGCCGACCGTCACCCCGGTGGTGGGCGACGTCACCGTGATCACCGTGGAGTCGCTGGTGGCGGCCGCCTGGCTGGCGATGAATGTGACCGTGTAGACGCCGGCCTGGCCGCTTCCCGGGGTCCAGCGCAGCGTCCCCGACGTGTTGCCGGAGTCGGGGAGGAACGAGGCGCCCGGCGGCAGGTTCGCCACCGTGAGCGAGTCGATCGGGTCGCCGTCGGGGTCGTTCACCGTGACGACGACCACCACGGAGTCGTTCTCGGCCACCGTCGCGGTGGGCGGCGCCGTGACGACCGGCGGGCGGTCCACGTCGGTCACGGTGATCACGGTGGTGTCCGCGCCGGCGAGGGTGTTGGCGGCGGTGAACGACACCGGGTAGGCGCCGGCGGAGCCGAACCCCGGCACCCAGGTGAGCGTGCCGGAGACGTTGCCCGAGTCGGGGAGGAACCAGGCGCCGGGCGGCAGGTTCGCCACCGTGAGCGAGTCGATTGGGTCGCCGTCGGGATCGCTCGCGGTGATGACGACGGTCAGCGTCTCGCCCTCGGCGACCCCGGCGGCGGCGGGCGCGACCACCAGCGGCGGGCGATCCGCCCGATACTCCAAGGGCCCGATGTCCGCGTAGCTCACCGGGCCCGCGCCGGTGTCGGGCGTCGCCGGGTCGTCGAACCTCGCCGATCCGTCGGTGTCGAGCGGGGGCCAGCCGGCCACCGCCGAGGTGGCGGCGTCGATCGCCGGCGATCCGGCGCCGAGGTGGAAGTCGCCGGCGGGTCCGTCGATGAACAGGGGATCCGCCTGCCGGGAGTGGGGGTCGTGACCGGTGGCCGCCTGGAACGCCGCGAGCGTGGCGTAGCGGGTGGTGCCGAACTTGATGGGGTCCTGGCCGGTCGAGTTCCAGAAGATGTTGTGGTCCGAGACGAAGCCGGGCGTGGAGGTCGCGTTCACCCAGAGATCGAACTCGTTCGTCGTGAGGCCGTTCTCGACGGCGATGCAGTTGTGGATCTGCGTGCCCGGCGAGGTGCCCTCGATCGAGAAGCCGTCCTTGTAGTTGCCATAGGCCAGGTCGTTGCGGTGCAGCGTGCCGACCACGTTCAGATGGTCGAAGCCATGGTCGCCGTTGAGCCAGGAACGGTTGTTGTAGGACACGCAGCTGTCCGACCCGGTGGCGAAGTGGAGTCCGGTGTCCTGGTTGTCGTCGACGAGGTTGTCGTGGATCGTGTTCGCGGGGGCCGAATGGAGGTGGATCCCGTTCGCCCGCCGGACGTCCGGGTCGGCGTTGCGGGACGACCGGTTGAACCGCACGGAACACGCCCTCGCGCCACCGGTCAGTCCGATGCCGTGGTAGAGGTTGTCGGTGGTCTGGCTGCGCTCGATGACGACCCGGCGCCCGTTCACGCTCTGGATGCCGTAGCTGATGCAGTGGCGGACGGTGTCCCGGGTGACGGTGACATCCATGCAGCCGCTGTTGAGGTAGATGCCGCGCGATGCGGCCCGGGCGACGTGGAACCCGTCGATCGTGATCCACGACCTGCCGTTGAGCAGGAACCCGTGGTCCCGGCGCGTGACGAGCAGGTCGTGCTCGCCCGGGTTGTCCCCGCCCGCGTTCACGTACAGCCCCTCGCCCGCGACCCAGCCGTACTCGTCCTCGGCGAGGTCCTCCGGCGACGCGCTCGAGCGGGTGAGTCGTCCGCCGTCCAGGAACACCTGGGCCGGGTCCCAGGTCACCGCCGGCGCCCGGTAGACCTCCCCGGCGAGGAGCGTCCACGAGGCGGGCACCGAGAGGTCGTCGGCCGCGTCCACCAGCACCGGACCCCCGAGCGCGCGCAGCACGAACGGGCTGCCCGCCGCGCCCGAGACCGGCACCGTGACCTGCTCCCGGTAGACGCCGGGCTTGACCAGGATCGTGACGCCCGGACCGTTGTGGGCGGCGACCGCGGCGCCGATCGTGCAGTAGGGTTGGGCCTCGGTCCCGGGGCCCGACGGGGAGCAGGACGGATGCTCCCGGTCGACGTAGTAGTCGGCCGCCCGCGCCGGCCCGGCGAGCGTCAGCCAGGCGATCGTCGCGGCCGCGGCGAGGCGCCACGGACGATATGGGGGTGGGGATCCGGTGCCGGCAGGCAAGCGGCGGACTCCAGGCTTCTGGCCATCCATGGCGTGATGTCGATCGCGGTGCGCGTTGTCGGTCCTGCCGCCCTGGTCCGCCGCGTCCGGGGAGCGCGCGGGGGCCGGCCAGAAGCCCGTGGTCATCTCGTGCAGGCGATGACCCGGGGCCGCGATTCTATCGGAGCCGACCGCCTTCCACCAGCGTCGGGAGCATGTCCTGCCCTCCGAGGTCCACGCCCGGCGGCCGCACCTCGCGGGCGCCGGACCATCCCGGGGGGCCGGGGACGCCGCGAGCCCGGCCGTGCCCGCCCCGAACGCCGGCCGCCGGGCACGCGTTGGGCCCTTGGGTTGTGCGGCGAAGAATGTGGACCCGTCGGATCGCGGCGGCCCCATCCCCTCAG
>CAZKQE010000060.1:0-10486 GCA_964554725.1 uncultured bacterium | reverse complement strand
CGCCGCCGCCAGCGCGAGGCGGCGCGTGGCCCCCCCCGCCGCCAGCGGCCGCGCGAGCCCCGGCACCAGCGCCGCGAGCCCGAGCGCCATCGGGGCGAGGAAGTAGGACGAGGGGTCCACCACCCCGTAGACGAACGCGTGACCGGCGGCGCCGGCGGCCGCCAGTACGATCCCCAGCGCCACGGGACGCTCGCCGCGCGCCCGGGCGCCGACCACCCACGCCGCCAGCAGCGCGAGCCCGGGCGCCAGGAACGGCCACACGTACCCGGCCAGCATCTGCCGTTGCTCCGGGGACGGGGCGAAGTGGCCGAGGTGGCGCCGGTACTGCTGACCGGTGACGTGGAAGAGCAGGCCGTCGAGCCCCGGCGACAGGTACGGCCACTGGACCACCGCGGGATGCGTGGCCCGCCACAGGATGATCGCGTAGCTGGAGAGCGGCAGCAGCGCGGCGAGCAGCACGACCGGCGCCAGCGTGGGCCGCAGCAGCCCGCGCCGCGCCAGCATCACGAGCAGCACCGCGCTGAACGGGACCACGATCGGCAGCGAGGTGGCGTGGTGCGCCCCCCCGAGGCCGCACAGGAGGCCCCAGCCGGCCGCGCGCAGATGGAGACGCCGTGCGGTCCAGGCACCGGGCCCGGCGAGCGCCGTCGCGGTGCGGGCGAACACCAGCGTCGTCCCGAGCGCCCACGCGACGTGCCAGGAGTAGACCTCGGCCAGCGTGGTCTCGTAGGTCCAGATGGGGTTGAGCGAGAGCAGCGCCGGCGGCGGCCGCGCGCGCGGCCGGCGCGCGCGGGCGCCGAGCGGCGCGCCGGCGGGGATCAGCGCGCAGCCGAGGCGGTGGAGCAGCCCGACGGCGACCGCGCCCCCGGCCGCGCTCCAGGCGTTGGTCGCGAACGCCCACGACAGCCCGACGCCGTGGAGCGCCCGTGACCACAGGTGGCCGAGCAGGGTGTAGAGCGGATACCCGGTGGGGTGGGCGACGCCGTTGAACGCCAGCACCAGGGTGAACTCGGCCGAGTCCTTGTCGCCGGTGACCGGGGGCACCAGCGGCAGGTAGACGGCGAACGCGGCCACCGCCACCGCCAGCGACCACGCCGCCGACGGGTCGCGCGTCTCCGGCCGGCGCTCCGGCCCCGGGTCCCCTCGCCTGCGCTTCACCGGTTCCCGCCCTCCGCGGCCCCTGCCCGCCCGCGGCGCGACCCGCCGCGGCGCGGCGCGGGAATCTACCACGCGCCGCGCGGCGGACCCGGCGGGCGGGGCCTTTCGCACCGGGCGGGGGACGCGTCGTGCGATCCGCAACGGTGGCGGCGCCTCGGGACCGGCGGCGGGGATTCCGGCCCACGACCCGGCGCGCGCGCAGGCCGCGTGACCCAAGCGTTCCGTGCGCGGGCCGGTGCGGCGTCGGGCAAACTCGCCCCGCGCCCCGCCGATGGGGTTCGGCCGCAACCGGTTGCGCGCTCCCGCCGTGCCGCCTCACGTCCGCGCCGGTCGCGGCCGATGACTTGCAAGGGCCGGGGCAGGAGGTGAACGACCGTCCACCGGCCGCCCCGCGCGGCCCGCCATCCGCGGCTCACCCATCCCGAGAGGCACCCATGGCCCGACCGATGCGGACGCGCGCCGGAGCGAAGCGCCGCAGCCTGCGCGCACCCGCGGCCGGCGCCTCGAACGGGACCCCCGACGAGCGCCCGCGGCCCTTCACGGTCGCCCCGCGCGCCCGCACGCTCCCGGTCGCGATCGCCCGCCAGGCCCAGCGCGAGATGGACCGGCTGCGCCGCCTCCCCGCCGGCGCGCCCGAGGCCGTGCAGGTGCGGAACTACCTCCAGTGGCTGTGGTCGCTGCCGTGGGACGCGGCCGCGCCCGAGGACGCCGACCTGCGCCGGGTGGAGACCGTCCTCCAGCGCGGGCATCTCGGGCTCTCGAAGGCCAAGGAGCGCATCCTCGAGTACCTGGCGGTGCGCCGTCTGAAGCCCGACCTGCCGGGACCGGCGTTGTGCCTGGTGGGACCGCCGGGCACCGGCAAGTCCTCGCTCGGTGCGGCGGTCGCCGGCGCGCTGCGCCGGCCGTTCGCGCGCATCAGCGTCTCCGGGACCAGCGACGTCGAGGAGCTGGCGGGCGTCGAGCGCAGCTCGCCGACCGCCCAGCCCGGCAAGATCCTGCGCGCGCTGCGCGAGACCGGCGTGCGCAACCCGGTGCTGATGATCGACGGCGTGGACCGCCTGATCGGCGAGAGCGGGCTCCAGGTGGTCGAACTGCTGCTCGAGCTGCTCGACCGCGAGACCAGCACCCGCTTCGTGGACCGCTACCTGGGCCTGCCGGTGGACCTCTCGCACGCGGTGCTGCTGCTGTGCGCGAACAACCTCGAGCTGGTCCCCGACGCCCTGCAGGAGCGCCTCGAGGTCATCGAGGTGCCCGGCTACAGCGAGGACGAGAAGATCGAGATCGCACGCCGGTTCCTGGTGCCCCACCAGCTCCACGACCACGGACTCACCGCGCGCGACGCCTCGTTCCCGGAGCCGGCGGTGCGCGCGATGGTGCGGCACTACACGCTCGAGGCCGGGGTGCGCAGCCTGTCGCGCCAGATCGCCACCGTGTGCCGCAAGGTGGCGCGCGCCCGCGCCACCGGCGACACGCGGCGCCACGTGGTGGCGGCCGACACGCTCCACGAGTACCTCGGGCACCGCATCTACACCCCCGAGGTGATCGAGCGCGAGGACGAGGTCGGGGTCGCCCACGGGCTGGCCTGGACCGCCGCCGGCGGCGAGATCCTGGTCGTCGAGGCGCTCAAGATGCCCGGCAGCGGGCGGGTCGTCACCACCGGCCAGCTCGGCGACGTGATGCGCGAGTCCGTCCAGGCCGCGCACTCCTACGTGCGGTCGCGCGCCGACGTGCTGGAGATCGACGCCGAGGCGTTCGCGAACTACGACATCCACATCCACTTCCCGGCCGCGGGCGTCCCGAAGGACGGGCCCTCGGCCGGCATCACGGTCGGGCTGGTCATCGCCTCGGTGCTGAGCGAGAAGCCGATCCGTCGCGACATCGCGATGACCGGCGAGGTGAGCCTGCGCGGCAAGGTGCTGGTGGTGGGCGGGCTGCGCGAGAAGGCGCTCGCCGCCTACCGGGCCGGGGTGCGGACGGTGCTGTTCCCGGCCGCCAACGTGAAGGACCTCGACGACGTTCCCGACGACGTCCGAGCCCAGCTCGAGCTGGTCCCGGTCGAGAGCATGGACGACGTGTTCTCGCTGGCGCTCCACCGCGTCATCGTCCCGCAGCGCATCGCCGGCGACTTCGTCATCGAGGTGAGCGAGGACGAGATGACGCCGCCCGAGGAGGAGCACGGCGAACTGCGCCGCGCCGCGCGGAGCGGACGCCGGGGCTGAGCGTCGCGGCGTGGCCCGCCCGCGTCAGCCGCGGGGCGGCGGCCCGCCCGGGTCGGCGGGGCCGGCCTCGTCCACGTCCTCGTCGCGCACCTCGCCGCCCCGCTCCAGCGCCGCCAGGTAGTCGGCGATGAGCGCCCGCGCCTCGGCGGCGTCCACCGGCGCCACCAGGATCTCCCCCCAGGCCGAGGTGGACCAGTCGCGCCGGACCATCCCGTAGCCGGGCAGGGCGGTGCTGCGGAGCACCGCGCGGATCCCGTGGTACTGGAGCATCCCCTCGAGCAGCGCTCCCGCGGCGGCGTCGGGCACCCGGTGGATGACCTCGGGCGGACCCTCGCGCGGCGGCGGCGAGGCGGTGAGGACCGCGCGGCAGCCCGGGCAGGCGACCACCGCCGGCGGGTAGGCGGCGCCGCACTCCGGGCAGTACCCCACGCGGACCCTCCTCGCTACGGCGCGCCGACCGTCAGGTAGTGATGGCGGAGCCGGTCCGCGGCCTCGGCCACGTCCTCGCGGCGGGTGGCGAGCGAGAGCCGCACCCAGTCGCCGTGCGCGGGGCCGAACGCGGTGCCCGGCAGCACCGCGACGCCGAGCCCGAGCCACTCCTCGACCAGCGCCCACACGTCGCGCCCGGCCAGCGCCGCACCGACGTTCGCGAACGCGTAGAACGCCCCGCGCGGCGTCGGCACCCGGATCGTGGACTGGCCGGCGAGCCCGGCGAGCAGCGCGTCGCGGCGTTCCTGGTACGCGCGCCGCATGCGCTCGACCGCGTCCTGCGGCCCGGTCACCGCCGCCCGCGCCGCGCTCTGGACCGCGGGGAACACCCCGTGGGTCGTGTAGAAGGCGAGCAGCGGGCCCATCACCGGGCGCAGCGGCGGCGGCGACACCATGTAGCCGACGCGCCAGCCGGTCATCGAGTACGACTTCGAGAACGTGTAGACGCTGATCGTGCGCTCGGCCATCCCCGGCAGCGAGGCGAGGCTCAGGTGCTTCGCCCCGTCGAACACCAGGTGCTCGTAGGCCTCGTCACTGATGACCCACAGGTCGCGCTCGATCGCCACCGTGGCGATCGCCTCGAGCTGCTCCCGGGTCAGGACCGCGCCGGTCGGGTTGTTGGGCGTGTTCACGTAGATCCCGCGGGTCTGCGGCTGGAGCGCGCCGCGCAGCCGCGCCGCCAGCCCGGCGGCGTCCAGCGTGCCCTCGAGCAGCTCGAGGTAGACCGGCAGCGTGCGGTAGCTCGCCCCCGCCGCGAAGCCCACCAGTTTGGGGATCGCCATCCAGTGCGGCGACAGCACCAGCACCTCGTCGCCCGCCCCGAGCAGCGCCTGGAACGCCAGGAACAGCGCGTGGGTGCCGCCGTTCGCCAGCACCAGGTCGTCGGGCTCGCAGCGGATGCCGTTCTCGCGCGCCAGCTTCGCCATCAGCGCCTCGCGCACCGCGAGCGTGCCGCGCTGGTCGGGATAGTGCGTCTCGCCGGCGCGCGCCGCCGCCGCCAGCGCCTCGACGATGTGGGGCGGCGTGTCGAAGTCGGGCTCGCCGCGTTCGAGGTGCATGACCCGCTCGCCCGCCTGCTCGCGGGCGCGCGCGGCCGCCATCACGCGGCCCAGCTCGGAGGTCATGCGGAGGACGGGTCGGTCGGCGATGAGTCGCGGCATCGGCGGGGCCTCCGGGATGGGTCGGGCGCGGCGGCGTCGTCGCCCGCAATCTAGCACGCGCCCCGGGCGTGCGGAATGCACGACTCCGGGCGGAGCGCCCGCCGGGGCGGCACGCCGATTGCCACGGACGGCCGCGGCGGATCACCCGTGAGCCAGGGAAGGAGCCTTCCGTGTCGAAGTTCGACCTCCGCGACATCTCGAAGCGGCTGTCCGAATCCGTGGACACCGAGGCGGTCGTCTCGGAGTTCCTCGGCTATCTGCAGGGATTGCGGCCCGATTGGCACGCCTCGCTGGCCTTCTACGAGGTCAGCCTCGACGCGCTGGTGAGGCTCTACGCGCTGGACGGGACCCGTCTCGTGCGACGCGACATCGCCGTGCCCATCGACCAGCTCCCGCCACGGCTCGTGCGCAAATTCTTCCACCCCAGTGCGTTTTCCAACGCCCCGGACCGCCGCAGCCTGCTCGCGAACCTGTTCAAGACCACCCCCCACTACGAGCCCGAGGGGTCGGAGGCCGGCCTGCTCGCCCCCGTGAGCCCGATCCCGGACTGGAACTCGTGCGTCTGCATGCCACTCGCCGACCACGAGGACCTGCTGGCGATGGTCGTGCTCGCGAGCCGCAGGAAGGGCGCCTTCAGCGGCCGCGAGGTCGGCGACCTGGTCCCGGTGAAGAGCATGGCCGCGCTGGCGCTGGCCCAGCACCTCTACCGGGCCTCGCGCGGCGCGGCCGAGCCCGCGGCGGAGCCCGACCCCCCCGCGGGCGACGGGCGCGGCGCGGCCGAGGCGTTCCACGAGCAGATCCGCCGGCTCGACCGCGAGGCCACCGAGCGCGCCGGCAGCAACCAGGCGAACCTGGAGCGGCTCGCCGCCCTGACCCGCGAGCTGGAGCAGGCGGACCGCGACACCGGCGAGTGCCAGCGCGAGCTGGACCGGGTGAAGGCGCACCTCCAGGCGCTCGAGGAGCAGTCCGGCGCCGCCGGCGAGCACCTCGCCGAGGCCTGCTCGCAGCTCGACGAGACCCAGGAGCGGATCGTCGAGGCGCGACGCACGGTCGGCTTCCTCCAGGACCTGTTCCAGATGATGTCGCAGGAGCACGACACGCAGGAGTTCGCCGGGACCATGGTGCTCTGGTTCAGCGAGCACTTCGGCGTCGAGCGCTGCAGCCTGATGGTGCTCGACGCCAACCACGAGACGCTGCGGATCGCGGCGCAGCGCGGCATCGACCCCGAGGTCGCGGACAAGGTCCGGGTGCGGGTCGGCCAGGGGATCTCCGGCTGGGTGGCGCGCAACCGCAAGCCCCTGTTCGTGCGCGTGAAGACCGACGCCGGCGACGTGGCCCACACCGGGCAGGACGTCTACAACTCCGACTCCTTCATCGCGGTGCCGCTGATCCACGGCGACCGTCTGGTCGGGGTGCTCAACCTCAGCAACAAGGCGGCCGGCCTCCCGTTCGACGATCAGGACCTCGACCGGGCGATGCTGACCGGGTCGCTGCTCGCGATGACGCTGCGCGCCGGCGAGGTTGCGCAGCGCAGCGCGGCCTGGGCCTGACCGCGGAGCGTCAGTCCCGCGCGCGATACTCCGCCAGCGCGCGTCGGTGGGAGGCGAAGGCGATGGACCGCGGCAGCTTCGACGCCGCGAACCAGCGCGCCTCGATCGCGTCGTCCCCGGGCGTGAGCCGCCCGCCGGTGCGCGCCGCCGCGTAGAGGATCAGCACCGTGCGCACGCGCGGATCGTCGAAGCCCGCGTAGACCCCGAACAGACCCGTGACCCGGGCGACGATCCCGGTCTCCTCGCGCAGCTCGCGGACCGCGCAGCGCTCCGGCGTCTCCCCGTACTCCATGAACCCCGCCGGCAGGCACCAGGCCCCCGCCGCCGGCTCGAACCGCCGCTTCACCAGCAGGATGCCGCGCGGCCCCGGCAGGATGACCCCCGCCGCCGGCACCGGATTCCGGTAGTGGATGAACCCGCACGCCGGACACGTCGCCCGCATCCGCCCATGCTCGTCCCGCAGGACCATCCGCGTCCCGCAACGCAGGCAATGTCGAGGCTGACGATGCGCAGGCATGAGCCCGCCAAGGTAGAGGGACGACCGCGACCCACGCAAGGAACGGCGCACCCGGAGCTCCGGGCGTGAACGGCGCCGGGGCGACGGGTCGCTGCGGGCGAGCGCCCGAGGCTCGCGGGAGCCAGGGATGGCGGAGCGAGACTCGGCTAGAAGGAGCCCCCGCAGGATGCGGGGGCGACTGGCCCCCCGCGGCGACCCATCGCTCCGGCGCCCCCCGGACGGCACCCGGTGGCAACATCGGACCCCAACCTCAGCCTTCAGACGCTCCCAGTCACGACCGAAACGCCACGAGCCCGATCGCCAGACACCACGACCGGGCTCGCGTTCCACCGCCACGTCAAGGGAGCGTCGCGCTGCACCTTCCCGACCGTGAAACGCCCCTTGCTGGCACCCATCGGGTGGGTCGGGTCGGATCGACGCCCCCCTGCCGTGGCGCTGGCGACCCGCTCACGCGGGCCGTGGGGGATGTTCCCGCATGCTCAGTTCCTGCCGTCCGCCTCCAGTCTGCGGCGCAGCTCGCGCAGCTCCTCGCGCAGCTCGCGCATCTGCCGCTCGAGGTCGTCACGGCTCGAACTCCGGTCGCGCTCGCCCTCGGCCATGTCACGCTCCACCCGGCGCCTCACGTCCGGGATGCGGATGACGCGGCGGTCGCCGTCGCCGTCACCGTCGCTCTCCCAGCGCATGACCCTCGGAGCCTCCCCGATGTCCGGATTCACCGTGCGGCGCGCGCCGCGCCGGATCAGCGTGATCGCGACCGTGCCCTTGCGCTCGCGCAGCTCGCGCTGCAGGTCGGAGACGTCGCTCACCGCCGTGCCTCCCACCTCGACGATCACGTCGCCGCCGCGGATCCCGGCCTTCTCGGCCGGCGTGTCCCGGACCACCTCGGTCACCAGCACACCCTTCCCGCCGCCGACGCCGAGCGCGTCCGCCATGTCGGCGTTCAGGTCCTGGATGTGCACGCCCAGCCGGCCGCGCCCCATGCCCTGGAGCATGGTGAAGGCCCGCCCCTCGGGGAGCTCGAAGTGGTCGCCGTCCCACTCGAACGTGCGCACCCGCGGCGCGGAAGGAGCCCGCGGCGCGCGCGGCACCCGCGGCGCCGGAGCCTCGAGACGATCCTCGCTCGCCGCCGACCGCTTCGCCAGGCGTGCGCTCACCGAGCGGCGCTCGCCGTTCCGCACGATCCCGATCGAGACGCTCTGCCCGACCCGTGCGTCCCGCACCAGGTCCACCAGGTGCGCGGGCGAGTCGATCGTGCGCGAGTTGAAGGTGACCAGCACGTCGCCCTTGCGGATCCCCGCGCGGTCCGCCGGGCTGTCCGAGGAGACGCCCGTCACCAGCACCCCGTCCCCGCGGTAGTCGAGGCCTTCGCGCAGCCCCTCGGTGATCGCCTGGGTGCTGACGCCGAGCCATGCGCGCTCCGACGACTGCGCGGCCGCGCCGCCGGCCGTCATCCCGGCCAGGGCGAGCGCCAGCAGCGCCCCCCGAGCCGCCCCTTCCATCCTCCGCTTTCGCATCCCTTCTCCCCCCTGTGCTAGCGTGCGGGTGATGGCGTCGCCCCTGCCGGATGGCAGTAGTACAGACGCCCGTCCCCGCACTGTGGTTCCCGGAAGTTGCCCGCCGAGCCGGTGTCCCCCGAGCGCAAACCCATGAAGGTCAATGACCTGTTAAACCTGACGGTCACCGACGTGGCCCTGGGCGGCAAGGCGCTCGCCCGGCACGAGGGCCGGGTGGTCTTCGTCGATCGCGGGCTGCCCGGGGACGTGATCGAGGCCCGCATCACCCGGATTAGACGCAACCTGGCCGAGGCAGGGTTGGGTCGCGTCCTCACACCGTCGCCCGAGCGGGTGGCGGCCCCGTGCCCGCACGTTGCCCGCTGCGGCGGCTGCCGCTTCCAGGACCTCGACTACGGCGCCCAGTGCCGCATCAAGGAGCGTCAGGTGCGGGAGACCCTCGCCCATCTGGGAGGCATCGCCGACCCGCCGGTGCGCCCGATCACGCCCGCGCCCGAGCCGTTCCGCTACCGGAACAAGATGGAGTTCAGCTTCCATCCCGGGCCGGACGGCGCGCCGGTCCTCGGCCTGCACGAGCGCGGCACGTTCGACCGCGTCTTCGCGGTCGAGGACTGCCTGCTGCCGAGCGCGCTCACGGTCGAGATCGTGCGCCTCACGCAGCGCATCGCCGTCGCCCGGGGCTGGCGCGCGTACCATCCGCGCACGCACGAGGGCGTGGTGCGCTACCTCACCGTGCGGCACCTGCCGACGAGCGACGAGTGCGCGGTTCACCTGGTCGCGGCGGACGACGCCATCCCGGGCCTCGCGGAGTGGGCGCGGGACGTCGCCGCGCTCTCGCCGGCGGTGCGCACGGTGACGCTGCTCCTCAACCGCTCGCGCGCCAACGTCGCCTTCGGCGAGGAGGAGCGGACGCTGCGCGGCGCCGGGGTGATCGTCGAACGTCTGCTCGGTCTCGAGTTCGAGGTCTCGGCGAACGCGTTCCTGCAGACGAACAGCCGCCAGGCCGAGGCGCTCTACGCGGCGACGCTCGAGGCCGCGCGGCTCGCAGGGGGGGAGCAGGCGCTCGACCTCTACTGCGGCACCGGCACGCTGACGCTGCTGCTCGCCCGCGCGCTGCCGCGCGGCGGTGCGGTCGGGGTGGAGAGCGCCCCGGACGCGGTGGACCGCGCGGTGCGGAACGCCGCCCGCAACGGTCTCCCGGCCACCCGCTTCGTCGCCGGCGAGGCGCGGCGGGTGCTGCGCGAGTGGGCGCGCGGCGAGCGGCCCGGCGCGGTGCGCCCCGACGTGGTGGTCGTGGATCCCCCGCGCGCCGGGCTCCATCCGCGGGTGGTCGCGCGCGTCGCCGAGCTCGCCCCGCGGCGCATCGTCTACGTCTCGTGCAACCCGGCGACGCTCGCCCGCGACCTCAAGGACTTCGCCCCGCTCGGCTACCCGCTCGCCGAGGTCCGCCCCTTCGACATGTTCCCGCACACCCCGCACATCGAGTGCGTGGCGCGGCTCGAACGCTCGGGCGCCGCCTGACGACCCACGACCCCGGGTGCGGGCGGCGGGGCTCCGGCTACCGCCGTTCCGCCTCGCTCGCGCGCCAGCCGATCATCCCGCCCTCGAGGTTGATGAGCTGGCGGTAACCCGCCGCCTGCAGCAGCTCGGCCGCCCGCGCGCTGCGGTTGCCGGAGCGGCAGACGAGCAGGATCGGCTTCTCCTTCCACGTCGCCAGCTCCGCCATGCGGTCGGGCAGCTCGGGGAGCGGGAGCAGCCGGGCCCCCTCGATGTGGCCGAGCGGACCGTCCCACTCGTCGGGGTTCCGCACGTCGAGCACCAGCGCGTCGGGCCGCCCGGCGAGGAACGTCCGCGCCGCGGCCGCCGTCATGCGGCCGGGCTC
>CAZKQE010000059.1:0-10589 GCA_964554725.1 uncultured bacterium | reverse complement strand
CCGGGCAGACCGCGGCGAGCAGCGCGAGGAAACGGGCCGCGGCGGCGGCGCCGATGCCCGGGTCCACCCCGCGCTCGTAGCGTCGGGACGCCTCGGTCACCAGCCCGA
Organism: uncultured bacterium; assembly: GCA_964554725.1. Classification (GTDB taxonomy): domain Bacteria; phylum Eisenbacteria; class RBG-16-71-46; order RBG-16-71-46; family RBG-16-71-46; genus WS-11. The sequence continues at coordinate 10,481 of CAZKQE010000059.1, read as the reverse complement.
GCGAGCGGGCGCCGCGGCGGATGCGGCGCGGGTCGAACCACGCGCACTCGAGCAGCAGCGCCGTGGTCGCCCCGGTCACCTCGCTCTCCGCCCCTCCCATGACGCCGGCGAGCGCCACCGGGGCCTCGCGGTCGGCGATCACCAGCACCTCGGGGTCGAGCGTGCGCTCGCGGCCGTCGAGGGTCACGAGCCGCTCCCCGGCCCGCGCCCGCCGCACACGGATCGCCGGCCCGCGCAGGCGCGCCAGGTCGAAGGCGTGGAGCGGCTGGCCGAACTCGAACAGCACCAGGTTCGTGAGGTCCACGACGTTGTTGATCGAGCGCTGCTCGATCGCCTCGAGCCGCCGCACCAGCCACGGCGGCGACGCGGCGACGGTGACGCCCTCGACCGCCTGCGCCAGGTAGTGCGGGCAGCCCTCGCGGTCCTCGATCTCGAGGTCGAAGTCGGCGCGCTCGGCGACCCGGGCCGCGAGCCGCGTCCGCGCCGCGTCCGTCCAGCGGCCGTCGAAGGCGGCGCGCACCTCGCGCGCCAGGCCCAGCACGCCGAGCGCGTCGGGCCGGTTGAACGGCACCTCGACGTCGAGCACGGTCTCGGGCGGCCCCAGCACGCGGTCGAGCGGCTCGCCCGGCGGCGGCGCGGCGACGCCGGGGCCGGCGGCGAGCAGGCGCTCGAGGTCCACGATCCCCTCGTGGTCCGCGGAGAGGCCCAGCTCGCGGGCCGAGCACAGCATCCCCTGGCTCTCCTCGCCGCGGATCCGGCTGCGCCGGATCACCGTGCCGTCGGGCATCGTCGTCCCCACGGTGGCGAGCGGCACCAGCATGCCGGCGCGGACGTTGGGCGCCCCGCACACCACGCGCAGCTCTCCGGCGCCGCCATCCACCCGGCACAGCGACAGCCGGTCGGCGTTCGGGTGGCGGCCGACCTCGAGCACCCGCGCGACCACCACCCCCGGGTGCGAGGCGCCGCGGGTGGCGATGCCGCCGACGTAGAGGCCGTGCCGGGTCAGGGCGTCGGCGATCGCCTCGGGGGAGGCGTCCACCTCGACCCAGTCGCGCAGCCAGGAGAGCGGGAGCTTCATCGCCGGTCCCTCACCCCCGCGCCTCGGCGACCGCGGCCCGGCGCTCGGTCTCGATCCACTCGTCCACGACCTGCTCGAGCAGCCCCATCGGCAGGGCGCCGTGGCCGAGGACCACGTTGTGGAAGCGGCGCAGGTCGAAGCGCGGCCCCAGCGCCTCCATCGCGCGGGCGCGCAGGGCGAGCATCGCCAGCTGGCCCACCTTGTAGGCGCACGCCTGGCCGGGGCTCACGATGTAGCGCTCGACCTCGGTCGTCACCGCGGACTCCGCCAGGCCGGTGTTGCGCACCATGTAGTCGATCGCCTGCGCGCGCGTCCAGCGGTCCCGGTGGATGCCGGTGTCCACGACCAGGCGCACGGCGCGGAACAGCTCCGCCTGGAGCGCCCCGAGCGAGTCGAACGCGGTCGGGTGGAAGCCCTGCTCGAGCGCCAGCCGCTCCGCGTACAGCCCCCAGCCCTCGGAGTAGGCGGTGAAGGGGATGATGCGGCGGAAGAACGGCACGTCGCGGATCTGCTGGGCGATCGTGAGCTGGAAGTGGTGCCCCGGCACCGCCTCGTGGTAGGCGAGCGTGCGCATGCCGATGCGGGTGGTCTCGCCCGGGTCGCGCAGGTTCGCGTAGAAGATCCCCGGGCGGCCGCCGCCGAACGCCGGCGGCTGGTAGTAGGCGCCCGGCGCCGTCGCCTCCTTGAACTCCGGCACCCGCCGCACCTGGACGCCCTGGGCCGGGCGCAGGTCGAACAGCGGCGCGACGCGGCGGTTCGCGTCGTCGATGATCGTCTGGTAGTCGGCGAGGATGCGGGCGCGCGCGGAGTCGCCGTCCCCGTAGCGGAAGCGCGGCTCCTCGCCCAGCCGGTTCATGGCCGCGGCGAGGTCGCCGGCCGCGTACCCCTGCGCGCGCAGCAGCTCGCGCATCTGGGCCTGGATGCGCTCGACCTCCCGCCGGCCGACCGCGTGGAGGCTCTCGGCGGGCAGCGTGGTGGTCGTGCGGCTCTTCAGGCAGTAGGCGTAGAACGCCGCCCCGTCCGGGAGCTTCCACACCCCGTCGTCGTCGCCGGTGCGCGCGCGCAGCTCCTCGCAGGCGGCGATCAGCCGCCCGTAGGCCGGATACACCGTGTCGGCGATCGCCGCCTCGAGCCGCCCGAGCAGCGCCCGGCGGCGGGCGGTGTCGAGCCCGGCGAGCGAGTCCGTGCGGGCGGCGAAGTGCGTGTAGAGCGGGTTGCCGGTGGCCGGGACGCCGGTGAAGCCGCGCATCTCCGTCAGCACCTTGTCGAGCACGAAGCGCGGCGGCAGCACCCCGCGGCTCCCGCGCAGGCGAAGCCCCTCGATCACCTGGTCGATCGCGACGCCGAAGCCCTCGACCCGGCGCAGGTAGTTCTCGGCGTCCCGGCGGCGCTTGAGCGGGTGCTGGTTGAGCATGAAGTCGGGCAGGGTGCTCTGGATGCCGAACAGCTGGTTCACCGGATAGTCGTGGAACATGAAGCGGTTGCCCTCGACCTGGTCGGCGAGGAACCACTCGAGCACCTGGCACGAGAGCCGCTGGGACGGCGTCATGCGGGCGCGGTCGTAGCTGCGCAGGATCTCGAGCTGGTGCTCGGCGAAGTGCGCGTCCTCGCGCATCGCCGCCACCGAGAAGTCGTCGAGCCGGCCGCCGTGGAAGTCGAACGGCATGCGGTCGAGGACCCCGAGCTGCGTGAGCAGCATCGGGTGCTTCATCGCGAAGCGGACGAACACGCGCGCGTAGAAGTGGTCGATGGACCACGGCTTGAACCAGATCGTCGGCACCAGGAACACGACCGCGGCGACGAGGCCCAGCGCCACCACCGACAGCAGGATGCGCTTCATCCTCGCCCTCCTAGAACTGTCCCAGGAACCGCAGGTCGTTCTCGAGGAACAGCCGGATCTCGGGGATGCCGAACCGCGCCATGGCGATGCGCTCGAGGCCCATGCCGAACGCGAACCCGGTGACCTCCTCGGGGTCGTAGCCGACCGCGCGGAACACGTTCGGGTGCACCATGCCGGCGCCCAGCAGCTCGCTCCAGCCGGCGCCCGCACACACCGGACAGCGCGTCTCCCCCGCCTCGGACCGCACGCGTCCGAGCCCCTCGCAGATCGCGCACGCCACGTCGAGCTGCGCCCCCGGCTCGACGAACGGGAAGTAGACCGGGATCAGCCGGGTCCTCACCTCGCGGCCCAGGATCGAGCGCGCGAAGGTGTTCAGGGTCGCCTTGAGGTCCGCCATGCTGACGTCGCGGTCCACGAACAGCCCGTCGATCTGGTGGAACTGGTCCATGTGGCTCGCGTCCACCTGCTCGGCGCGATAGACGCGCCCCGGGAACACGAGCCGCAGCGGCGGCCGGCGTTCCTCCATCGCCCGCACCCAGCCGGGCGAGGTGTGGGTGCGCAGCAGCCGCCCCTCGCCCACCCAGTAGGTGTCGTGGGCGTCGCGTGCCGGGTGGTCGGGCGGGAAGTTGAGCCGGGTGAAGTTGTAGTCCTCGCTCTCGACCTCGGGGCTGGTGTAGACGGAGTAGCCGAGCCCGTGGAACAGGTCGAGCATCTCGTCCTGGATCTGGCCCAGGACGTGCCGACGGCCCACCCACGGACGGCGCCCCGGCAGCGTGACGTCGAGCGCGCCGGCGTCGCGCGCCTCGGCCGCGAGCTCGAGCGCCCGGCGGCGCGCCTGCTCGAGCTCGCCCAGCCAGCGCTTGATCAGGTTGAGCGAGCGCCCGGCGGCCCGGCGCTCCCCGGCCGGCAGCTCCGGCAGGGCCGCCAGGCGCGCGGTCACCAGGCCCCGTTCGCGGCCGAGCAGCCGGGTGTGGCGCTCCTTCAGGGCGGCCAGGTCCGGGGCGCCGGCGATGCCGCGCGCGGCACGGTCGTAGAACGCGGCCTCGGCGGCGCCCAGCGCCTGCAGCTCCGCGAGCCGCGCGGCGTGGTCGGGGGCGAGCGGCGTCGGGTCGCCGGCGTCCCACTCCGCCGGGAGGTCGCCGTGGCCGATCGTGGGGACCGTCGGCACGGTCCCTACGCGACCGTCGCTTTCGCCGCCTCCGCGAGCCGGGCGAACGCGGCCGCGTCGCGCACCGCGAGGTCGGCGAGCAGCTTGCGGTTCACGTCGATGTTGGCCTTCTTGAGCCCGGCGATCAGGGTGCTGTAGGAGAGCCCGTTGATGCGGGCCGCGGCGTTGATGCGGACGATCCACAGCCGGCGGAAGTCGCGCTTGCGGGTGCGCCGGTGCTCGTAGGCGAACTGGCCGGCGCGCTGGACGGTCTGCAGCGCGGTCTTGAAGAGCTTGCGCCGTCCGCTGTAGTTGCCCTTGGCGGCCTTGAGGGTCTTGCGCCGGCGAGCGCGGCCGGGGACGACGGTCTTGGTGCGTGGCATCTCGATATTCTCCTCGCCCGGGGGACGGCGTCGCGCGCGGCCCCCGCGGGGTTCGTGGGTCGGGTCGTGACTATCTCCGGCCGAGCATCCGCTGCGCGCGCGCCTGGTCGGCGGGGTCCACCAGCGTCGGGCCCAGCAGCCGGCGCTTGCGGGTGCGCCGCTTGCCGATCATGCCGTGCCGCTTGCCGGCCGAGTAGCGCACCACCTGGCCGGTGCCGGACACCTTGAACCGCTTGGCCGCGGCGCGGTTGGTCTTCATCTTGGGCATCGCGTGACTCTCCTCTCGCCGGCCGGGCCGGCGCCCTCGGACTCAGCCCCTGGGGCCCGACTCCGCCGCGCCCGCGCGGGGCGCCTCGGCCTTGCCGCCGGGCTTGGGCGGTTTCGGCATCATGACCATCGTCAGCATCCGGCCCTCGGCGCGCGGCGGCATCTCGACCGTCGCGACCTCGGCGAGCTCGGCGACGATGCGCTGGATGAGCTTGTGGCCGTGCTCCGGATGGGCCATCTCCCGGCCCCGGAACGTGATCGTGAACTTCACCTTGTCGCGCTCCGCGAGGAACTCGCGGGCGTGGTCCATCTTGAAGCCGTAGTCGTGCTCGTCGATCTTCGGGCGCATCTTGATCTCTTTCAGCTGCATCACGTGCTGCTTCTTGCGGGCCTTGCGCGCCCGGCGGTTCTGCTCGTACTTGAACTTGCCGTAGTCCATGATGCGGCACACGGGCGGCCGCGCCGTCGGCGACACCTCCACCAGGTCGAGACCCTTCGACTGCGCCAGCGCGAGCGCCTCGCGGACCGGGAGCACGCCGGCCTGCTCGCCGTCATCGGAGATCACGCGCACCTGGGGCACGCGGATCCGCTCGTTCACACGGACATCGGGCTGCTTGGTCGCCGAAATGGCTGTCACCTCCTGGTCGGGGACCCGTCACCACCCCGCGCCGGCCCGCGGTCGCGAAACGCGAGACGCCGGGCGGGACTCCGTACCACAGAGCCTCCACCCGGCGCCTGGCCGGACGACATGGGACGGCGGCCGTGGCCGCGCGTCCTAAGACCCTTGAGCGAGGCCACCAGGGCCCGCGGGGGTGAGAAGCGGAGGCTTCTGCTTGTCGGACTGCGGCGGCAGTCTACCCGCAGCGCCCGCGGGGCGCAAGTCGGCGCGGGCCCGGGGCGGAGCGGCCGCTCAGTGGACGACGACGGCGCGGGCGACCCCCGCCAGCGGGCGTCCGTCGAGCGACATGCGCACGAAGTAGGTCCCGGCGGCGACCGGCCTCCCGCCGGCATCCCGGCCGTCCCAGGCGGCCCGGTGCTCCCCCGCCTCGAGCCGGCCGTCCACCAGCGTGCGCACGTGGCGCCCGCTGGCGTCCCAGAGCGCGATCCGCACCCGGCCCGGCGTCGCCGTGCGGAACTCGAGCGCGCCCCCCGAGCGCGACGGGTTGGGCCGGAGCCTGCCGAGCCCCGTCCCGTCGCCGCCGCTCCCGTGCGCGACCGCCGTGACCGCGGGCCCGCCCTGCAGCGTCATCAGGTGGACCGCGCCCCGGTCGGGACCCCCCTCGTCGTCGTACCCCACCCCGGCCACCAGGGTCTGCTCGCCGGGCGCGGCGCCGTTGATGTCGCCCAGGGCGCCGAGCGCGGAGCCGAACTCGAGCAGGTCGGAGAGCCCGCCGGCGAAGAAGCCCGCGGTGCTGCTGGTCTCCTGGTGCGTGAGCACCTGCCCGCCGGCGTCCAGCACCAGCACGTAGACCGCGCCGCGGTCCACGCCGATCCCGTCGTCGCCGCCGGCGCTCACCGCCAGCGCGCCGACGCCGGGCCCGCTGCCGTCGAGGTCGCCGAGGGCGGCGAGTCCGGTCCCGAAGTTGTCGTCGTTCGCGAGCGGTCCGGTGAACCCGCCCGCGGTGTCGCTGATCTTCGCGTAGCCGAGGATCGACGCGGAGGCCGACAGGAACAGCACGTACACCGCCCCGCGGTCGTTGCCGCCGTCGTCGTCCTTGATCGCCGAGACGGCGAGCGCCCGCACGCCGGGCCCGGGGCCGTCGAGGTCGCCGAGGCTGGCGACGTCCTCGCCGAAGTTGTCCTCGTTCTTGAAGGTCGCGGTGAACCCGCCCGCGGTGTCGCTGATCTTCTGGTGCGAGAGCACCAGCCCGCTCGCGCTCAGGGAGAGGATGTAGACGGCCCCGCGATTGCTGCCGCCGTCGTCGTCGCCCATCGCCCCCACCGCCAGCGCCGCCACCGAGGGCCCGGGGCCGTCGAGGTCGCCGAGGCCCGCGACCGAGCCGCCGAACTCGTCGCCGTCGTCGAGCACGCCGGTGAACCCTCCCTGCAGGTGGCCGACCTTCCGCTCCGAGAGCACCGCCCCGGTCGCGTCGAGCAGCAGCACGTAGACCGCGCCGCGGTCGAGGCCGCCGTCGTCGTCACCCACCGCACCGACCGCGATCGCGCCGACGCTGGGTCCGGCGCCGTCGAGGTCGCCGAGGAAGGCGACGCTGCCGCCGAACTCGTCGTAGTCGTCGAGCACGCCCTGGAACCCGCCCCGGGTGTCGCTGATCTTCCGCACCGAGAGCACGTCGCCGGCCGGGTTCAGGAATAGGATGCGGACCGCCCCCCGGTGGGCGCCGCCGTCGTCGTCGCCGATCGCCCCCACCGCGAGCGCCGCCACCGCGGGGCCGGTCCGGTCGAGGTCGCCGAGCCCCGCCACCGAGTCTCCGAACTCATCCCCGTCCACCAGGGGAGCCCCGGTCGCGGCGAGGGCCGTGCTCCCGAGTTTCTTGTCGGCCATCACGTTGCCGGATTGAGCTGAGGCGACGTCCGAGGCGCGCGCGGGACCGACCGGGCCGGCCGGGAGGAGGATCAGGAGGGCGAGGAGACTGCGAAGCACGGGGGGCTCGGGCGCTGGCTGCGGGGCTCGGGTGCGGGCCCGAAGCCGGGGGGCGGCGGGCGGCGGTCCCCTTGATTGTCCCGCCCGGCGCGGGGCGGGCGCAAGCGCGAAAGGGGCGGCTAGCCGCTCCGCTCGCGGGACTCCCGCTGCACGCGCTCGAGGAACGCCTGGCGGGTCATCGCCTCGAGCTGCCCCACCCCCTTGCGGCGCGGGGCGACGGTGCCGGCCTCGGCCTCGCGCGGGCCGACGACCAGCATGTAGGGGATCTTCTGCAGCTCGGCGTCGCGGATCTTCGCACCCATCTTGTCGTCGCGCAGGTCCACCTCGGCCCGCACCCCGCCCGCCTTGAGCATCGCGGTGGTCTCGTTCGCGTAGTCGAGCGCCTTCGGGTTCGCGGGGATCACCATCACCTGGACCGGCGCCACCCACACCGGGAACTCGCCGCCGGTGTGCTCGATGTAGATGCCGACGAAGCGCTCGACCGAGCCGAGCAGCGCGCGGTGGAGCATGATCGCCTCGTGCTCCTGCCCGTCCGCGCCGGTGTAGTGGACGCCGAAGCGTTTCGGCAGGTTGAGGTCCACCTGGATGGTCGGGCACTGCCACTCGCGGCCCAGCGCGTCCTTCAGCTTGACGTCGATCTTGGGGGCGTAGAAGGCCCCGCCGCCCTCGTCGATCTCGTAGGGCTGGCCGCGCTGCTCGAGCGCCGCGGTGAGCGCGCCGGTGGCGAAGGCCCACTGCTCCTCGGTGCCGAGATAGTGGTCCTTGGGCCGGGTCGCGAGATAACAGACGTAGGTGTACCCGAAGCTCTTGAGCAGGAAGTCCATCAGGTCGAGGATCCCCGACACCTCCCCCGCGAGCTGCTCCGGGGTGCAGAAGATGTGGGAGTCGTCCACGGTGAAGCCGCGCACGCGGTCCATGCCATGGAGCACGCCCGAGCGCTCGTAGCGGTAGACGGTGCCCATTTCGGCCATGCGGATCGGCAGCTCGCGGTACGAGTGGCGCCGGGTCTTGTAGATCATGATGTGCATCGGGCAGTTCATCGGCTTCACCCGGTAGGGCTGCCCGTCGATGTCCATCGGCGCGTACATGAGGTCGGCGTAGTTCTGCAGGTGCCCCGAGATCTCGTACAGCTTCTCGCTGGCGATGTGCGGGGTGTAGACGAGCTGGTAGCCGCGCTTGAGGTGCTCGTCCTTCCAGAACTCCTCGATGAGGTGCCGCACCATGCCGCCGCGCGGGTGCCAGTGGATGAGCCCGGTGCCGACCTCCTCGTGGATCGAGAACAGGTCGAGGTCGCGGCCCACCTTGCGATGGTCGCGCTTGAGCGCTTCCTCGATCTGGGCGAGGTGGGCCTCGAGCTCGGCCGGGGTGGCGAAGGCGGTGCCGTAGATGCGCTGGAGCATCTCGTTCCGCTCGTTGCCGAGCCAGTAGGCGCCGGCGACGTGGGTGAGCTTGAACGCCTTGAGGTCCCCGGTGGCGGCGACGTGCGGGCCGCGGCAGAGGTCGAGGAACCGTCCGTTGCGATAGAAGGTGACCTTCTCCCCCGCCGGGATCTGCGAGAGGAAGTGGACCTTGTACTTCTCGCCGGCCGCCTCGAACTTCCGGAGCGCCTCGTCGCGCGAGCCCTCGGAGGGCTCGAAGGGCTGGTTCTCGGCGACGATCTCGCGCATGCGGGCCTCGATCCGCTCGAGGTCCTCGGGGGTGAACGGCTGCTCGCGCGCGAAGTCGTAGTAGAAGCCGTTCTCGATCGGCGGGCCGCCGGCGACCTTGACCTCGGGGAACAACTCGGTCACCGCGCTCGCGAGCACGTGCGCCGCCGAGTGGCGCAGGCGGTACAGGGCCTCGCCGCCCGGGTACTTCGAGAGGTCGGGTCCGGTCTTGGGGGCGGCGGTGGACATCGGGTCGGTCCTTTGGGGCGCTGCGCCGCCGCGCGCGGATGCGCGGAGCGGGAGCGCGATACATGGTGGGCGCTACTGGACTTGAACCAGTGACCCCTTGCTTGTCGAGCAAGTGCTCTACCAGCTGAGCTAAGCGCCCGCGAGGCCAAGCATTAAGCCGGATGAGGGGCGATTCGTCAAGGTGGCGCGGGACCCGGCGCCTCCTCCCATCCCGCGAAGTGTCCGTCGTGCACAGGTACTCGCTGTCGCATCTCCCGGACGAGACGCTGCTCTCCGATCTCGCCGCCCTGGTCGCCCGCGACCGCACGATCACCGCCCGGCTGCTCGCCCATCTGGCCGAGGTGGATCACCGGAAGCTCTATCTGCCGGCGGCGTATCCGTCGATGTACGCCTGGTGCGTGGGGGAGCTCAAGTTCTCCGAGGACGCGGCGTTCATCCGGATCCGGGCGGCGCGCACCGCCCGGCGGTTCCCCGCGATCCTCGAGGCGGTCGCCGACGGCCGGCTGCACCTGACGGCCGTGGGACTGCTGGCCGCCCATCTCACCGAGGACAACGCCGCCGGGCTGCTGGCGGCAGCCACGCACCGGACCAAGGCCGGGATCGAGCAGATGCTGGCCAAGCGGTTCCCGCAGCCCGACCTGCTGACCCGGGTGACGCCGATCCCGGGCGACGGACTTTCCCGACCGGCCGGCCTCGCCGGCCGGGAGCCGAGTGCCGTTTCACTCGTTCCAGAACGAGTGGATATGCCAGTTCCCGGGCTCACCCTGTCGGGCGCGATGGCCGAACGACTCGTTCCAGAACGAGTCGATCTGGCATCTTCCGGGGTCCCGCAGCCAGTCCCGGGGACCGAACGACTCGTTCTGGAACGAGTCGTGACGCCTTCCCGCGTGAGGCCTCTGTCGCCTCAGAGATTCGGCGTCCAGTTCACCCTGAGCCAGGCCGGGCATGAAAGGCTGCGCCGGGCGCAGGACCTGCTCGGGCATCAGGTCGCCCCGGGGGACCTGGGGCAGGTCTTCGAGCGGGCGCTGGAGGCACTGATCGAGCGCCTCGAGAAGCAGAAGCTCGCCGCGACGCCGGCTCCCCGGCCCGGCCGTGGCACGTCCGGCGGCGAGACCCGGCACATCCCGGCCCACGTGCGTCGCACGGTGTGGGCCCGGAACGGTGGCCGGTGCACGTTCGAATCCGAGAGCGGCCGACGCTGCGAGGCACGGCGTGGGCTCGAGTTCGATCATGTGCTCGAGTACGCCCGCGGCGGCGAAGCGGACGTGT
>CAZKQE010000058.1:10510-10798 GCA_964554725.1 uncultured bacterium | reverse complement strand
GAGCACGCAGCCCAGGCTGTAGAGGTCGGTGCGGGCGTCCACGTCGCGGGTCGACACCGCCTGCTCCGGGCTCATGTAGACCGGGGTCCCCAGCACCGAGCCGACCGTGGTCGCCCGCGTCCCTCCCAGCGACTGGATGGCGCGCGCGATCCCGAAGTCCGCCACCATCGCGTGGCCCTCGGAGAGCAGGATGTTCTCCTGATTGATGTCCCGGTGCACGATGTCGCGGTCTTGCGCGTACTGGAGCGAACCCGCCACCTCGAGAGAGATGCTCAACGAGTCCTCGAG
>CAZKQE010000058.1:0-10500 GCA_964554725.1 uncultured bacterium | reverse complement strand
GATGTTCTCGGGCTTGATGTCGCGATGGACCACGCCGTGCCGGTGCGCCGCGTCGAGCGCGTCGGCCACCTCGCCGGCGAGCCGCAGCGCGTCGTCGAGCGGGAACTGGCGCTCGCGATCGAGGCGGGTGCGCAGCGACTCGCCCTCGACGTAGGGCATCACGTAGTAGAGCAGGCCGTCGACCGCGCCGGAGGCCAGCATCGGCAGGATGTGCGGATGCTGAAGGCGGGCGGCGATCTCGATCTCGCGGACGAAGCGGTCGGACCCGAGGACCGCCGCCAGCTCGGGATCGAGCACCTTGATCGCGACCGGACGGTGGTGCCTGAGGTCCTGGGCGAGGAACACCGTCGCCGTGCCGCCGCGGCCCAACTCTCGTTCGACCAGAAAGGTGTCGGCCAGGGCGGCCCGGAGGCGCTCGAGGAGTTCGGCCATGCGTCCACTCCCTCGTCGTCCAATCCCGGGCCAGCGAGGACGAGGGTACCATAGGGTGCCGGGCGCGCCCCCCGGGCACGCGGAGCGGGCCCGGCGCGGCGCCGGTCCGACCCCGGGACCGGACTTTCACCGTGTCCTGGCGCGGCGATGGGAGTACCATCGTGTGTCCGTGCGCGGCCCGGGCCCCGGCACGGCCCACCGACCCGCGGCCCGGCGACCGCACCACCCCGTCCGAGGAGACCCCTTCCGATGCGAGTACCCGCCGTGATGGCCGCCACCCTGCTCCTGACCCTTGCCGCCACGCTGCCGCCCGGCCGCGCGACGGCGGCGGACGAACCGATCGCCACCAGCGCCAAAGTGCGCGCGCTGCCGCCGGCGGTCCGCCAGGCGGTCCTCGCCGAGGGGAAGGGTGCCATGGTGCGGGCCGTGCTCACCGAGCAGGACTCGAGCGGTGCCACGCTCTACGAGGTCGAGATGCGGATCGGCGGGCTCACCAAGGACATCGTGGTCGGCGGCGACGGGACCGTGCTGGTGAGCGAGCGCCAGATGCGGCTCACCGCCCTGCCGCCGGCGGTGCGGACGGCGCTCGAGCAGGCGGCGGGCAAACGGCCGATCCGCATCGTCGAGAGCGTGACGATGCGCGGCCGGCTGGAGTACTACGAGGCGCACGTGGGTGCGGGGCGGTCGCTCACCGAGATCAAGGTGAGCCCCGACGGCACACTCATCCCCTGACCGGTGGCGCGAAGATTCGGGGAAGGACCCCCTAACCCCGCGGGCGGCAGAGGTTTGGCGCCTCCGGAGCCCAATGGGCGTAACCGGCTGGCGGCGAATCGCTTCCCGCCGTTTCCCCTAATCTTCGCGCCACAACCCAGCACCTCGCCGGGGGGCACCTCCTCCCTCGTCGGGCGGCAGCCCTCGGATCTGGCTCCAGATCCCCCGTGCGACCGGCCCGCGCCAGGCGCACAATCTTCGCGTTCGGGGGGGGGAGGTTCCATCATGAGAGCTATCGCCCTCGTGCTGGGGGTCACGATCGGATGCTCCGCCGCGACGGCCGGAGCGACGGTCGTGGATGGCGTGGCCGACACCGACTACGGCCCGCCTCGCTCGGTCCAGACGACTCAGACCAGCCTCGGCGAGACCGAAGGATACGGCTCCGAGCTGGACGCGGCGTTCGCGCGGGTTGCGGGCGACACGCTCCACCTGCTCTTCGCCGGGACGTTCAATCGGTTCTTCAGCGAGCCACTGACGTTCCCCAACTCGCTGCAGATCTACATCGACACGGGGTCGGGAGGCCAGGCGGTGCTCACCGCCTCCAATCCGCCGGTCGGCCAGCCGGTCTCGCTGACGAGCATGACCGGGCTCGCCTTCGACCCGGGGTTCGCCCCCGACTACTGGCTCCAGTCGGCGCGGTTGTCCGGCGGGGCCAACGGGCTCCATGTCTACTTTGCCGAGCTGCCGGCGGGCGGCGGCGGCGCGGGGCACCTGGTGGGTCGCGGCAACCAGGGACCTCCGGGCAGCCTGGTCGGCGGCGAGGGGGCGATCAACCCGTTCGGAATCCTGGCCAGCTTCGACCCGTCCAACACGGCCGGCGTCACGACCGGATGCGAGGCCTCCTCGGGCACCGGGGTCACGAGCGGGATCGAATTCGCCATCCCGCTCGCGGCGATCGGAAGCCCCACCGGGGCGATCCGGGTGTGCGCGGTGCTCGTGAGGTTCCAGGGTGCCACCTCCAGCGTCTCGAACCAGGTTCTGGGCCCACTTCCGCCTGGCACCTGTGAGCTCGGCCTGCCGAGCGGAGTGTCGTTCGCCACCCACCCCGGCCTGCAGTACTTCGAGATCGCTGACCTGACCGACATCTCGCGCGCCACGTGGGGCCGCCTGAAGACCCGCTATCGCTAGTCTGGAATGAGCGGCCGTCAGGCCCGATGTCGGTGCTGCTGGTGGCCACCTCCGCGACGGGGATGGCCCCCTGGTTGGAGAGCACGATGGGTGACGGACGAGGTCTCCTGACCGGGATCAAGGTGGCGCCGGACCGCACGCTCCTCCCCTGACGCGCGCGTCGCTCGCCCGCCGGGATCGTCCCGGCGGAGAGGTCAGTAGCGGCTCTGGGCCCGGACGAACCAGCCCCGCGAGGTCTCCTCGCCCCGGTCCAGCACCTCGCCCGAGAACTTCGTGAAGTTGTAGCCGAGGCCGAAGCGCAGGTGGCTGCCCGGGTCCACCGTGAGCTCCTGCAGCCAGCCGCCGCGCCGGTCGCCGGTCTCGCGCTGGCTCAGGGTCCGGTACTCGACGCCGAGCCGGACCGGGCGGCGGAGCCGGTAGTCGAGCCGGTTCACCCACAGCGCCCCGTGGATCGCCACCGACGGCAGGCCGCCGGGCGCGTCGCGCATCACCCGGGCGGCGCCCTTCCCGGACCACTCGAGCGCCTCGGTGAGCCGCACGCTCGCTTCGAGCGCGGCGACGTCGAGGCCGCTCTCCGAGACCAGCGAGTCGACGGGCGTGCGCAGCCGCCGGTCGGCGAGGCGCGTGACCCGGGCCAGCGCCTGCACCCGGTCGGAGCGCGCCGGGCGGTAGGCGAGCCCGACCGAGCTCTCCTCGAAGCGCGCCGGCGTGAGGCGGAGATCGAGCTGCTCGGCGAGGCTCAGCCGGTAGTCACCCTGCAGCGCGAAGCCGGCGACCAGCCGCCACTCGAGGCGGGTGGCGACCAGGTACTGCCGCTGCCGCGTGGCGCCGCCGTCCATCCGCACCTCGCCGCGGGCGCTGCCCGAGAGCGGCCGGTCGCCGCGGTACGAGAGGTCGGAGGAGACGGTGGTGCGTCGGCCGGCGACCGCGCCGGCGGCGCCCGCCCGCGTCCCGTGCTCGCCCGCGACCCGCAGGGCGAGGCCGTTGCCGCTCCGCCAGCCCTGCTCGAGCCCCAGCACCGAGAGGGCGCGGTCGCCGGCGTCGTCGCGCTGCCACTGGTACTCGGTGTAGGTGCGCCCTGCGGGGCCGAGCGGGGCCTGCACGCCGAACACGGTCGCGCCCGAGCGGCGGCCGAACTCGTCGCGGCGCTCCTCGCGCAGGTAGGCGCTGCGGCCGCCGAGCGCGAGCGTCGCGTCGCCGTTCAGGGTACGGCCGTCGCTGCCGGCGCTCCCGCGCACGCCGAACGCCAGCCGGGTGAGCGCCTGCCACTCGAGGCCGAGCGCGGTGCGGTCGCGGGCGACCCCGCTCACGGACTGCTGCCGCTCGAGCACGGCGCGCAGCGGCTCGACCGGGCGCCACCAGAAGCGCGCGGCGACGCTGGCCGAGCTCGAGTCGGCGAGGCCGGGTGCGCGCAGCAGGCGCTCCTCGTACTCGAGCGCGAGTCCGCGCCGGGCGCGGTCGCGGCGCCACAGCAGCCCCATCAGCTCGCGGGTGGCGCCGGCGGTGGAGTCGCTCTTGCCGCGCACCTCGCGGTCGAGCCGGGCGCTCCACTGCCCCCAGCGCCCGGTGTCGAGCCCCAGCCGGACGCCGGACTGTTCGAGCGCGAGGCCGCCGGGGCGATCCTCGCCGACGAAGCCCGACTCGACGCGCCGGACATGGCCGCCCAGTCGGAGCCGCCCGAGGCCGGGGCGCAGGTCGCCGCCCGCCAGCTCGCCCGCCACCTTCCATGCCCGTCCCTTCCGCACGCTCGCGGTGTCCGCCGGCGCGAATGCCAGCCCGCCGTCGTGGCTGGCGTAGGTGCGGCCGGCGCGGCCCTCGCTCTCGGCCACCTCGACGCCGAGCCGCGACTGCCCGCCCACGCGCAGCGCGACGTCGCCGCCCTTCAGCCGGTAGCGGCCGGCGCCGGCACGGTCGTCCACCGCGGTGGCCCCCAGCGTCAGCGGCCCGGCGACCTGACGGACACGCGCGCCGAGCGCCGACTTCTCGCCGACGCTGCCGCGGGTCTCGTAGTCCGCCTCGATCGTCACCGGGTGCCCGGCCAGCCGGTCGCCCTCGACCAGCGCGGCGTCCTCCCACACGCTCGGCACCGGGCGGGCGAACAGCAGCCGTCCCTCCAGCTCCTTCGCGGTGTAGTCGAGGCCGCGCCGCAGCGGCACGCGCCGCAGCGGCAGCCCGGTCGCCCGGTCGTGGACGACCAGCGCGACCTGGACGCTGCCCTCGAGCGCGTCCGGGTGGCTCAGATAGTAGAGGGTGCCGCCGGTGGCCCGGATCGCGTCGCGCACGTGGATGCTGCGGGCCTCGGCGCCGAACAGCGAGAGCGAGGTGCCGCGCGTGGCCGCCTCGGCGCCGGCGCTGGCGAGCCGCAGCTGGCCGCCCCACAGCGTGCGGTGGAAGGACGCCAGCTCCACCTCGTCGAAGGCGATCGGGAAGTCCCCCACCGAGGCGCGCACCACGTCGCTCTCGACCGCGAGGTAGAACCGCCCGCCCGCCGGACCGCCATGGGTGACGCGGCTCTCGTCGCCGAACACCGGGTAGAGACGGTCGGGATCGAGGTTGACCAGCAGCCGGTCGCGCCCGGCGTCGTCGAGGTCGCGGAACAGGGTCGCGAAGTCGCGTCGGCGGCTGTCGAACGCCGAGCTCACCAGGTAGCGGCCGGCGATCCAGCCCTTCAGCTGGTAGGCGATCCGCCCCTCGGTCCAGGTGCGGCCCTCGTCGCCGGCGCCGACCAGCGCGGCGCCGCGCGAGCGGCCCACCACGCCGTCGGCGAGCCCGACCAGGAAGAGGCGCTTCGACCGCACCTCGACGCCGCGCTCGATGACCTTGCGGCCGCCGCGCGCGTCCTCGACCACGACGGTGAGGACGCTCGCGCCCTCGGGCAGCACGACCTCGCCGATGAAGCGTCCGTCCGGCTGCACGGCGAAGGTGTCCCGGTTGACGGTGATCCGGCTCCCGGGCGCCGTCCGGCCGGCCAGCCGCAGCTCGCGCGCGGCCAGCACGCTCCCGCGCGGCGGCAGATGAAGGGTGAGCTCCGGCTCCTTCGCCGCCGCGAGCGCCTCCGGGTCGCTGGCCTGGTCGATCGCGCGCACCACCAGGTTCGCCTCGCGCTGGGCGCCCGCCGGGTCGCGGATCACGAGGCCGAACGCGTTGACCCCGACCTGCAGCGTGAGGTCGGCGGTGAAGATCCCGCCGGCGTCCACCGCGACCGGCTGGCCGTCGAGCTCGACCAGGTTGCCCGCCTCGGTGCGGCCGCGCATCCGCACGTGGGCCACCGGACGCGTGCCGCCGGCCGACGCCAGCGCCGCGACCGGCGCGCCCGGCGGGGTCAGCGACGAGCGCGGCTCGACGCGGACCCCGTCGGCGGACCCGCCGAACGGGACCATCACCTGGCCGCGGGGCTCGAGGATCTCGAGCCCCGGCAGCCGCAGCCGCGCCACGGCGACCCGTCCCAGCCGGTTCGTGAGCGCGACCTCCACCGTGTCGGCGCCGCTCATCGGCACGCGGTGCGCGAAACGGCCCGCCTCGTCCACCGGCACGTCGAGGCCGCCGACGCGCACGCCGGCGGTGCCGTCGAGCACCGGATGGAGGCGCGCGCGCTTCACCTCGGCGCCCATGCCATAGACCTCCACGCGACGGTTGAGCTCGCGCCCGTCCTCGGTCGCGTTGCTCGCCACCGGGCGCGTCGCGCCGTGCGCCTCCACGACCATGCGCCCGCGCGGCACGCCACCGTGGATCGCGAGGTGGTCCGCGACCGCCTGGGCGCGCCGCAGCGACAGCGCCCGTCCCTCGGCCGCCGAGCCGGTCGAGTCCATGTGCCCCTCGATGACCACCACCTCGCGGGGCGAGCCGCGCATCGCGCGCGCCAGTCCGGCGAGCGGGGCGCTGGCCGACAGCGTCAGGGTCGCCTGGCCGGGCTGGAACGCGTCGCCCGGCAGCGTCAGGGCGATCGCGGTGCCACGGTCCACGCCCACGGAGCGGCGGGGGCCGACCACGACGCTGCCGTCCGCGTAGGTGGCGCCGAACTGGAAGACGTAGACGTCGCCGCTGCGCAACCGGTGCCCCTCATCGAGCGTTCCGTCCCAGGGCAGCCGCGCCGGCGGCGCACCCTCGCCCTCCATGCGGCGCACCACCTCACGCCGCGCGTTGCGGATCTCGAGCCACCACGATGACACGCCGATCGTGTCGCTCAGCACGGCGACGAACGCGGTCGTGCTGTCGATGCGACCGTTCGCCAGCGGCAGCGTCTGCCCCGGCGCCAGCGCATCCAGCCGGGCGTCCACGGAGCGGACCGCGACCGGGCGGCCGTTGGCCACGAGGGAGCCGCGGTGGGCGTTGCCGGCGACGTGGATCGCCTGTTCCATCGGATCGGTCACGATCGCCAGACCCTCGCCCCTGTGGCGGCCGGTCCGGACCGTGTCGCGCAGGAGCGAGACGCCGAAGCGGGCGGTCGCCAGCAACCCCGGCGAGACGTCCACGACCTGCGTCACGCGCGTGGTCGGCGTCGCCGGACCGCCCAGGCGGTCGAGGTCGAGCTTGAGCGCGCGCGGCCCCGCGTCGAGGTCGGGGATGTGGAAGCGGCCCTCCTCGTCCGTCGTCACCCAGGTGCCGTCGTCGAGGGCGACCCGCGCGCCGCCGATGCCGGGCTCGACCGCGCTCTGGCGACCGTCCCGGTCGCCGTCCTCGAACACCCGGCCCAGGATGGTGCCGCGCGCGAACACCGCGTCGTCCTCGACCCGGACCGCGGCCTCGGCACGGTTCGAGACCGGGCAGCCGCCGCAGGCGTCGAGCCCGAGCGCGATCGCCGAGCCGACGTAGCTCCCCGGCGTCGCGCTCGCCCCCGGGGCGAGGGTCCAGGCGAGGGCGACGTAGCCGCGCTCGCCGGGTCCGGCGACCCCGTCGCCGTCGCGGTCCGCGAACGCCGGCAGGGTGTCGAGCAGGAACACCCGCGTGCGGTCGCCGTCCGGATCGGGGATCGAGCGCCCGTCGCGGGCGGCGCTCCCGGCCAGGAACCCGAAGCGCGGCGGCAGCTCGTGCCGGATCTCGACCCGCGTCAGCGGCAGCGCGCCGCGGTTCCGCACCGCCAGCGTGTATCGCACCGGCTGCCCGACCCCGACCCGCGCGCGATCGGGAATGAGTTCCAGCGTCACCGCCGCGCCGGAATCGTCGTCCCGGTTCACCACCGCGACGTCGGCCGGGTCGAGGCCGCCGTAGTTCGCATCGGTGCTGACCGCCGGCGCGGTGACGATCGTGTAGGCGGCGTCTCCGTCGTCGATGACGTCGTCCACACCGGTCACGGTGACGGTCCGGGGCAGGTTCCAGTCGCCGGGCGTGAACGTCAGGCTCGCGGGCGCGATGGTCCCCTCGCCGGGATCGGAGGAGGAGAGCGCGACCGACACGTTCGCCGCCGGCTGGCTCGTGAGCACGACCGTGAACGTCGCGCTGTCGCCCGCCTCGCTGGTGACCAGGCCCGCCACCGGCGAGACGTGGATGCCGGCGACGTCGTCGTCGAGGTTGCTCACCGCGACGTCCGCGGGGTTGCGACCCGCGTAGCCCGGGTCGGCGCTGGTGGCGGCCGCGGTCACGACGGTGTAGGCGACCGTGCCGTCCACGATGGGATCGTCCACGCCGGTCACCGTGACGGTGCGGGGAAGGTTCCAGTTGGCGGCGGTGAAGGTGAGGCTCGCCGGCGAGACGGTGCCCTCGGTGAGGTCCGAGCTCGAGAGGCCGATCGTCACGTTCGCGGTCGGCTGGCTGCGCAGGACCACGGAGAACGCGGCGGTCCCGCCGGCCTCGGTCGTCACCAGGCCCGCCACCGGGTCGACGACCACGCCCGCCGTGTCGTTGTCCGCGTTGCTCACGGCGACGTTGGCGGGGTTGACGCCGTTGAAATTGAGGTCGGTGCTGACCGCCGGCGCGGTGACGATCGTGTACGCGATGTCACCGTCGGCGAGGAAGTCGTCCACGCCGGTCACGGTGGCCGTCTGGGGCACGTTCCAGTTGAGCGTGGTGAAGGTGAGACTGGCCGGCGCCACCGTGCCCTCGGTGAGGTCCGAGCTGCTGAGCGCGGTGGTGACGTTGGCGCTCGGCTGGCTGGTGAGCACGACGGTGAAGGTGGCGGTGCCCCCGGCCTCGGTGGTCACCAGGCCCGCGGTCGGAACGACCGTGAACCCGGCCGCGTCGTTGTCCGTGTTGGTGACGGAGACGTCGGGCGGGTTGCGGCCGTTGTAGTTCGGGTCGGCGCTGGTCGCCGGCGCGGTGACGATCGTGTAGGCGACCGGCCCGTCCACGATCAGGTCGTCCACGCCCGTCACCGTCGCCGTCTGCGCGACGTTCCAGTTCGCGGCGGTGAACGTGAGCGTGGCCGGAGCCACGGCGCCCTCGGTGATGTCCGAGCTGGAGAGTCCGACCGTCACGTTGGCGGTCGGCTGG
Organism: uncultured bacterium; assembly: GCA_964554725.1. Taxonomy (GTDB): domain Bacteria; phylum Eisenbacteria; class RBG-16-71-46; order RBG-16-71-46; family RBG-16-71-46; genus WS-11. The sequence continues at coordinate 1,743 of CAZKQE010000058.1, read as the reverse complement.
CTGGTGAGGACGATCGTGAACTGCGCCGTCCCGCCCGCCTCGGTCGTGACCAGACCCGTGAGCGGGGCGACGACGAAGCCGGACGAGTCGTTGTCCGCGTTGGTGACCAGGACGTCGGCGGGGTTGCGGCCGCTGTAGCCCGGGTCGGCACTGGTCGCCGCGGCCGTCACGATCGTGTAGGCGATGTCCCCGTCGTCGAGGACGTCGTCCACCCCCGTCACGGTCACGGTGCGCGCGGTGCTCCAGTTCACGGTCGTGAACGTGAGGCTCGCGGGAGCGACGGTGCCCTCGGTGAGGTCCGAACTGGAGAGCCCGATGGTCACGCTGGCGGTCGGCTGGCTGCGCAACACGACGGTGAACTGGGCGGTGCCGCCGGCCTCCGTGGTGACCAGCCCCGCAGTGGGGTTGACCGCCACCCCGACGCTGTCGTTGTCGGTGTTCGTCACCGCGACGTTCGCGGGGTTCAGGCCGTTGTAGTTGGGATCGGTGCTGACCGCCGGCGCGGTCACGATCGAGTAGGCGATGTTGCCGTCGGCCAGGAAGTCGTCCACCCCCGTCACGGTCGCCGTCTGCGGCAGGTTCCAGTTGGCGGCAGTGAAGGTGATCCCCGCCGGCGCGACCGTGCCCTCGGTGACGTCGGAGCTGCTGAGGCCGATGCTGACGTCGGCCGCCGGCTGGGTGTTGAGCACCATGGTGAACTGGGCGGTGCCGCCGGCCTCGGTGGTCACCAGGCCCGCCGTCGGGTTGACCGTGATGCCCGCCGCGTCGTTGTCGGTGTTGCTCACGGACACGTCCGGCGGGTTGAGAGCGGCGTAGTTGGGGTCTGCGCTGGTCGCCGGCGCGGTGACGATCGTGTAGGCGACCGTGCCGTCCACGATCGGATCGTCCACCCCGGTCACCGTCACCGTCTGGGCGACGCTCCAGTTCACCGTCGTGAAGGTGAGGCTCGCGGGCGCGACCGTGCCCTCGGTGAGGTCGGAGCTGCTGAGCGCGACGACGACGTTCGCCGACGGCTGGGTCGCGAGGGAGACCGTGAACTGGGCGGTGCCCCCCGCCTCGCTGGTGACCAGCCCGGCGGTCGGCACCACGTTGAAACCGGCGACATCGTTGTCGAGGTTCGTCACCGAGACGTTGACGGGGTTGAGCCCGTTGTAGCCGGGGTCGCTGCTGCTGGCAAGTCCGGTGATGACCTGGTAGGCGATGGCCCCGTCCACGATCGGGTCGTCCACGCCGGTCACCGTCACGGTCTGCGCCACGTTCCAGTTGGCGGCGGTGAACGTGACGCTGGCGGGGGCGACCGTGCCCTCGGTGATGTCCGAGCTCGAGAGCCCCACCGTGACGTTCGCGGTCGGCTGGCTGGTGAGGGCCATCGTGAACTGGGCGGTGCCCCCCGCCTCGGTCGTCACCAGGCCCGTGGTCGGATTGACCGTGAATCCGGCGACGTCGTTGTCGGTGTTCGTGACCGAGACGTTCGCGGGATTGAGACCGTTGTATGCCGGGTCGGAGCTGGTCGCCGGAGCGGTGACGATCGTGTAGGCGATGTTGCCGTCCGCCAGGAAGTCGTCCACGCCGGTGACGGTCACGGTCTGCGCCACGTTCCAGTTGGCCGCGGTGAACGTGACGCTGGCGGGGGCCACCGTGCCCTCGGTCGGATCGGAGCTGGTGAGGCCGACCCCGACGTTCGCACCCGGCTGACTGGTGAGGACGATGGTGAACTGGGCGGTGCCCCCCGCCTCGGTCGTC
>CAZKQE010000057.1:0-10984 GCA_964554725.1 uncultured bacterium | reverse complement strand
CGCCCGATCGAGCCGGTCGAGCCCAGCACCAGGCGCCGGCGCGCGCTCATGGCACGCGGAAGACGACGATCTGCAGGTAGTAGTAGGTGACCGGCGCGGCGAAGTAGAGGCTGTCGAAGCGGTCCAGCACCCCGCCGTGCCCGGGGATGAAGTCGGAGGACTCGCCGTGCGCCGCGTCGCGCTTCAGCAGCGACTCGACCAGGTCCCCCACCTGCGCGAACACGCCGACGAGCAGGCCGAGCGCGAGCGCGTCGCGGGCCGAGAGCCAGGGGGCGAACCAGGCGCGGGCGACGAAGGCGGCGGCGAGCGCGAACGCCAGCCCGCCGACCGCCCCCTCGACCGACTTGCGCGGCGAGATGCGCACCCACGGGCGATTGCGGCCCACCGTGCGGCCGACCGCGTAGGCGCCGGTGTCGCAGCTCCAGGTGAGGAAGAAGGCGAGCAGCACGAACGCCGCCCCCTCCGCGTAGCCGACGCCGACCTGCCACGGCAGCTCGCGCAGCAGGATGAAGTGCGCCGAGAGCCAGCCCACGTACAGCACGCCGAAGCTGGTCACGGCGATGTCCTCGACCCGCTGCCGGGCCTCGGGTCGGCGCAGCTCGAGCGCCAGCACCAGCAGCAGCACGCCGGTGGCGAGGAAGCCGACGTGCGGGGTGTGGGGCCGGTAGCTCACCCACAGCAGCGCGAGGGCGGCGAACACCCCGAGCGGCTGGAACGGGTTGAGGCCGCGCCCGCGCATCATGCGGTAGAACTCGGTGATCCCGAGCGTGACCTCGAGCGCGACGAAGAGCCAGAAGGCGATGCCGCCCGCGCGCGCCAGCAGCACCAGCACCGGCAGGAACAGGACGCCGGCGGCGATCCGCAGCCCCAGCGCCAGGCGGGAGTCGGGCGGCCGGGCTGGTGGCGGCGGCGGCGGTCCCGGGTCGGGCCCGGCCGCGACCGCCGCGCCGTCGCCCGGGCGGAGCTCGGCGGTCACCCTCAGTCCACCCGGCCGAACCGCCGATCCCGTCCCTGGTAGGCGGCGACCGCCTGGAACAGGTGCCGCCTCCGGAAGTCGGGCCACAGCGTGTCGGTGATCCACAGCTCGGTGTAGGCGAGCTGCCACAGCATGAAGTTCGACAGCCGCATCTCGCCGCTGGTGCGGATGAGCAGGTCGGGGTCGGGCAGACCGGCCGTGTAGAGATAGTCGCCGAAACGGGCCTCGTCCATCGCCTCGGCCGGCGTTCCGTCGGCGAGCGCCCGCCGCACCGCGTCCACGATCTCCGCCCGCCCGCTGTAGGACAGCGCCAGGTGGAGCCGCAGGCCGTCGCAGCCCGACAGGTAGCGCCGGGTCTCGTCGATCGCCGCCGCCACCTCGGGGGGCAGATCCGCCGCGCGGCCGATCACGTCGAGCCGCACGTTGTTCTCGCGCAGCTCGCGGCGCTCGGAGCGCAGGGTCTGGCGCAGGATGCCCATCAGGGCCCGGACCTCGCTGCGCGGGCGGTTCCAGTTCTCGGTCGAGAAGGTGTAGAGCGTCAGCACCTCGACGCCGAGGGCGACGCAGCCGCGCACCGCCTCGCGCACCGACTCGCGCCCGGCCCGGTGCCCCATGAGACGCGGGACGCCGCGCGCCTTCGCCCAGCGACCGTTGCCGTCCATGATGATCGCGACGTGGCGCGGCAGGTTGCCGCGCGCCCGGAGCTGCTCCGCGGTCGGTGTACGGGTGGGCAACGATCCTCCGAAACCGCCGGCCGCCGGCCCGGACCGGCGCCGGTCCGCCGCCGCGGGCCGCGGCGCGACCGGGTCAGACCTCCATGACCTCGGCGGTCTTCTTCTTCAGCATCTCGTCGAGCAGACCCACGTAGCGGTCGGTCAGCTTCTGGACCTCGGCGGTCAGCCGCTTCGCCTCGTCCTCCGAGAGGCTGCCGTCGTCCTGGCGGTGCTTGACGTCCTTGTTCACGTCGTGCCGGACCTGCCGGACGTGGACCCGCCCCTCCTCGGTCAGCTTCGCGACCAGCTTGACCATGTCCTTGCGCCGCTCCTCGGTGAGCGCCGGGATCGGGATGCGCACGACCGCGCCGTCGTCGGTCGGGCTCAGGCCGAGGTCGGCGAGCTGGATCGCGCGCGAGATCGCCTTGATCAGCGCCTTGTCCCACGGCTGCACCAGGAGCAGGCGCGCCTCGGGGGCGCTGACCTGACCGACCTCCTTGAGCGACATCGTCTGCCCGTAGGCCTCGACCTTCACCGTGTCGAGCAGCGCCGGGGTCGCCTTGCCGGTGCGGATGCCCGACAGCTCGCGACGCGAGCCCTCCAGCGCCTTCTTCATCCGCTCTTCCGCGTCCACCAGGATCTTGTTCACCATGGCTCACCAGTCTCCCACGCGGGTCCCGACCGCCTCGCCCTGGACCACGCGCATGAGGTTGCCCCGCACGCCGACGTTGAAGATGACCAGGGGCAGCCGATTGTCCATGCACAGCGAGATCGCCGTCGAATCCATCACCTTGAGGCCGCGGTTCAGGATATCGAGATAGCGGATCTCCGGGAAGAAGGTCGCGGACGGGTCCTTGAGCGGGTCTCCGCTGTAGACGCCGTCGACCCGGGTGGCCTTGAGGATGACGTCGGCGCCGATCTCGACCGCGCGCAGGGCGGCGGCGGTGTCGGTGGTGAAGTAGGGGTTGCCGGTCCCGGCGGCGAGGATGACGACCCGCCCCTTCTCGAGGTGGCGCACCGCGCGGCGCCGGATGTAGCGCTCGCACACCCGGTCCATCTCGACCGCCGACATCACCCGGGTCTGCACCTCGAGGTGCTCGAGGAAGTGCTGGAGCGCCAGGCTGTTGATCACCGTCGCCAGCATCCCCATGTGGTCGGCGGCGACGCGGTCCATGCCGCGCCCGCTCGCCGCCAGCCCGCGGAAGATGTTGCCGCCGCCCAGCACCAGCCCGACCTGGACCCCCAGCGCGTGGACGTCGCGGATCTCGCGGGCGAGTCCGCCGATGACCGTCTCGTCGATGCCGTGGCCGCCCTCGCCGGCGAGGATCTCGCCGCTGAGCTTGAGCAGGATGCGCTGGTAGCGCGCAGGCAAGGGGCTAGTCCTGGCCCAGTCGGAAGCGGGTGAAGCGGCGCACGACGATGTTCTCCCCGGTCTTCGCCGCCGCCTCGCTCACGAGGTCGGCCACCGTCCGCTTGTCGTCGCGGATGTACGGCTGCTCGAGCAGACACACCTCCGAGTAGAAGCGGCCGAGCTTGCCCTCGACGATCTTCTCGACGATCGCCGCCGGCTTGCCGCTGTCGGCGACCTGGCCGGCCAGGATGTCCCGTTCGCGGGCGACCCGTTCCGCGGGCACCTCCTCGCGGCGCACGTACTCGGCGCCGGCGGCCGCCGCCTGCATGGCGATGTTCCGCACCAGCTCGCCGAACTCGTCCGTGCGGGCGACGAAGTCGGTCTCGCAGTTCACCTCGACCAGCACGCCCACCCGGTTGCCCGGGTGGATGTAGGCGTCCACGCGGCCCTCGTTGGCGCTGCGGCCGCTGCGGTTCTCGGCCTTCGCGGCGCCGCTCTTGCGCAACGCGTCGACCGCCTTCTCGAGGTCGCCGCCGGTCTCGGCCAGCGCCTTCTTGCACTCCATCATCCCGGCCCCGGTCATCTCCCGGAGCTGCTTGACCTGATCTGCGGTGATCGGCATGACGCTCCCCGATGTGTTGGAACGCCCGCTCGCGCTTCGGGGCACGGGCGGGCGGTCGACGTTGCGGACGACGGTCAGCGGGCGGTCGCGGTCGGCGCCGGCTCGCTCTCGGCCTCGACGCCCTCACCCCCGAACGAGACGGTCTCCTGATCACGGCCCTCGAGCGCCGTCGAGCGCGCGGAGATCACCGTGTCGGCGACCAGGCCGGCGAACAGCCGCAGGGCCCGGATCGCGTCGTCGTTGCCCGGGATGGGGTAGTCGATGACGTTGGGGTCGCAGTTCGTGTCCACGATCCCGACGATCGGGATCCCGAGCCGGTTCGCCTCGGCGACCGCGATCTTCTCCTTCTTCGTGTCGATGATGAAGACCAGGGCGGGCAGGCCGGGCATCTCCTTGATGCCGGCGAAGGCGAACTCGAGGCGGGTGCGCTCGCGGCCGAGACGCGCGACCTCCTTCTTCGCCAGCTTCTCGAAGGTGCCGTCCGTCGCCATCCGGTCGAGGTCCTTGAGCCGCTTGACGCTCGAGCGGATGGTCTTGAAGTTCGTCAGCATGCCGCCGAGCCAGCGCTCGGTGACGTGGAACGTGCCGCAGCGCGCGGCCTCCTCCGCCACCACCTGCTTCGCCTGCTTCTTCGTCGCGACCCACAGGATGTGTCCGCCGCCGCGCACGGCCTTCTCGATCGCCGCGCGGGCGTCCTGGATGCACTTCAGGGTCTTCTGCAGGTCGATGATGTAGATCCCGTTGCGCTCGATGAAGAGGTACTTCTTCATCTGCGGGTTCCAGCGACGGGTCTGATGCCCGAAGTGGACCCCCGCTTCGAGCAGATCCTTCATGCCGATCTCGGCCACCGCGTTCCTCCTCAGGGGGTTGGTTCGTCCGCCTCGCCGTTCCTCGTCGGCGCCGTCCCCCGCCGGCGATGGCGGGACCCCGGGCGCCTCCGTCGAGGCGTGAGTGATGTCGCCCGTCTCTCCTAGCGCTTGCTGAACTGGAAGCGCTTGCGGGCGCCGGGCTGGCCGTACTTCTTGCGTTCCTTCATGCGCGCGTCGCGGGTCAGCAGCCCCTCGCGACCGAGCACTCCCCGCAGCGTCTCGTCCTGCGCCACCAGCGCGCGGGCGATCGCCATCCGGATCGCGCCCGCCTGGCCGCTCAGCCCGCCGCCGTGCACGCGCGCCACGATGTCGAGCTTGCCGACGGTGTTCGTCACCGTGAGCGCGTGCAGCGCGTGCTTCGTCAGCGTCTCGCGGGTGAGGTACTCGAGCGGCGTGCGGCCGTTCACGGTGATCTTGCCGGTGCCGGGGACCATGCGCACCCGCGCGACGGCCTCCTTGCGCCGGCCGGTCCGCGGCCGGGTCGTGGTCGTGGTGGTGGTGGTGGTCATCGTCTCCTCGGTCCCCATGTCAGTGGCCCGGCTGCCAGGCGGTCGGCTGCTGTGCGGCGTGCGGATGCTCGGCACCCGCGTAGACCTTGAGCTTGCGCATCATCGCCCGCCCGAGCGTGTTCTTGGGCATCATGCCGCGCACCGCCTGGGTGATGACGCGGTCCGGGTGCTTCTCCATCACCTCGCGGATCGTGATCCAGTGCGCGCCGCCCGGATACATCGTGTGGCGGAACCACTTCTTGTCGGCCGGCTTGGTGCCCGAGAGGGCGACCTTGGCGGCGTTGATGACGACGACGTGGTCGCCGGTGTCCATGTGCGGCGTGTAGATGGGCTTGTGCTTGCCCTTGAGCACCATCGCCACCTGGCTCGCCAGCCGCCCCAGCGTCAACCCCTCGGCGTCGACGAGCAGCCAGCGGCGCTCGATGTCGGCCGGGCGGGCCGTGTAGGTCTTCATGCGTTCCTCCGTCCACGGGACGACGCGCGGGGAGCCCGCGCACGTCGGGGCCGGGCGCGGTGGTCGTGGACCCGCACGCGCCGCTCGAGGTCGCCCCTATCCTCATGAAACGGGGCACGCTAGCACGCTGCCGCGAAAAGTGTCAAGGCGGCGCGACCGGCCCGCGGCGGGGCGCCGGGCCCGCCCGATCCGCCCGGTCCGGGCCGCGTCGCAGGACACGCGGGGGCGCGGCCTCCCGGCCACGCCGGGGCGCGGATCGTGGGCCTCCGGCTGCCCGGGAACGGCGGGCCGCGCGCCCGGCGCGCCCCTGCGCACGTCCCCGGACGCGGCCTAGACGAACTCGGCCAGCACCTGCCGCAGCCGGGCCAGCGGCAGGCCGACCACGGTCGTGTAGTCCCCCTCGACCCGGCTCACGAACTGCGCGGCCGCGCCCTGGATGCCGTACCCCCCCGCCTTGTCGAGCGGCTCGCCGCTCGACGCGTAGGCCTCGATCTCCTCCGGGCGCAGCCGCACGAACCGCACCCGGGCGCACTCGGAGGCGGTGCGCGTCTCGCGGTCGCGGACCACCGCGATCCCGGTCCACACCTCGTGGGTGCGTCCGTGCAGGCGCCGCATCATCGCAGCCGCCTCCCCGGCGTCGGCCGGCTTGCCGAGCCGTTCCCCGCGCACCACGACCACCGTGTCGGCGCCGATGACCACCCGCCCGGGGCGGCGGGCGGCGACCCGGCGGGCCTGCTCGAGCGCGAGCGCGCGCACGCCGTGCCGCGGGTCGGCCGCCCCCGGCCAGTCGCGGTCCGGGCCCGGGTCCACCACGGTGAAGACCGCCCCCACCTGGCGCAGCAGCGCCACCCGGCGCGGCGAGGCCGAGGCGAGCACCAGCGCGGACTCCCCGCGCCAGAACAGCGGCGTCCGCCTCACCGGCCCTCCCCCGCGGGCGCACCGCCCGGAGGAGCGGCGGGGGCCGGGCACTCGATCATCAGGCTCACCGGGCCGTCGTTCACCAGCTCGACCGCCATGCGGGCGCGGAACACGCCGCGCTCGACCGCGACCCCGGCGCCGACCAGCGCGGAGCAGAACCGTTCGAACAGCGGCTCCGCGCGCTCGGGCCGGGCGGCGGCAGTGAACTCCGGCCGCCGCCCGCGGCGCGCGTCCCCGTAGAGGGTGAACTGCGGCACCACCAGCGCGCGGCCGGCGACCGCGGCGAGGTCCAGGTTCATGCGGCCGCCGCCGTCCTCGAACACCCGCAGTCCGGCCACCTTGCGGGCGAGCGCGTCGGCGTCCCGGTCGCGGTCGGCGTGGGTGGCGCCGAGCAGCACCAGCAGGCCGGCGCCGATCTCGCCCACCACCCGCTCCCCGACCGTGACGCGGGCGCGCGAGACCCGCTGGACGAACGCCCTCATGCCCCGGCGTCCGCGCTCACGACGGTCCCTCCGTGCGCGGCGACGGGGCGGACGGCCGCAGGAAGCGCTGGCGTCGCTCGACGCGGGAGACCCCCTTCACCTTGCGGATCGCCGCCATCACCTCCTGGAGCCGGCCGAGATGGGTGACCTCGACCACGAACACCCCGCGCGCGGTCTGGTCCTCGCTCGCCATGCCGGCGGTGCGGATGTTCACCTGGGTGGCGGCGATCGCCTTGGCGATGTCAGCGAGCAGCGAGGTGCGGTCGTGGCCGTAGACGACCAGCCGCACCGGGAAGGTCTCGCCGCGCCCGGCGTCCCACTCGACCGCGACCTTGCGCTCGCGCGGCACCCGGTCGTCGAAGGTGTTGGGGCAGTCCTGCCGGTGCACGGACACCCCGCGCCCCTGGGTGACGATGCCGATGACGCGGTCGCCCGGCACCGGCTGGCAGCAGCGCGCGAACTGCAGCATCACGTTGTCGAGCCCGTGGATGCGGATGCCGCCCGCCGGTTTGCGGCCGATCCCCAGCGCCTCGAGCGGGCCCTTCGCCAGGCGCTCGGCGAAGGTCTCCTTCTCCGGCGTCAGCTTGCGGACCACCGTGTTGATCGAGATCGAGCCCTCGGCGATGCGCGCGTACATCTGGTCGAGGTCGCTGCAGCCCAGCTCGCGGGCGATCTCCTCGAGCTCCGCCTCGGGCGGCTTCGTGCGCAGCCGCCGGATCTCGCGGTCCACCATCTCGTGGCCGAGCGCGACGCTGTCGGCGAGGCGCTGCTGACGCAGCCAGTGGCGGATCTTGCTGCGCGCCCCTGTCGTGCGCACGATCTTCAGCCAGTCCTCGTGCGGCTGCGCCTGCGGCGAGGTGACGATCTCGACCGTGTCCCCGTTGCGCAGCACGTAGCGCAGCGGCACCAGCTCCCCGTTCACCCTCGCGCCGACCGTGTGCTGCCCGACCTGGGTGTGGATCAGGAACGCGAAATCGAGCGGCGTCGAGCCCTTCGCCAGCCGCTTCAGCTCCCGCCGCGGCGTGTAGACGTAGACCTCCTCCTGGTAGAGGGCGGTGCGCAGGAAGTCCATGTACTCGTCGTCGCTCGCGGTCGCCTGCCAGTCGGCGGTCGAGGTCACGAACCCGCCGAGCTTGGCGTCCAGCTCCTCGTCCACCCGGCCGCCCTGCTTGTAGACGTAGTGCGCCGCCACGCCGGTCTCGGCGGTACGGTGCATCTCGCGCGTGCGGATCTGCACCTCGACCATCTCGCCGTTGCGGGCGACCACCGTGGTGTGGAGCGACTGGTAGAGGTTGCTCTTGGGCATCGCGATGTAGTCCTTGAAGCGGTCGCCGACCGGCTCCATCAGGTCGTGGACCACGCCGAGCGCGCGGTAGCAGTCGTTGCGCGTGTGGGTGATCACGCGCAGCCCGAACAGGTCGTAGATGTCCTCGAGCGGTCGTCCGGTCTGCATCTTCTGGTAGATCGAGTAGAAGTGCTTGGGCCGGCCGGTGACCTCGGCCTTGATCCCGGCCGCGCGCAGCCCGCTCAGGATCATCTCGCGCACCTCGCCCAGGAACGCCTCGCGCTCCTCGCGCCGGGCGAGGATCCGCTGCATGAGCTGCTGGTAGGCGTCGGGGTCGAGCACCTTGAGCGCCAGGTCCTCGAGCTCGCGCTTGATCCCGGCCATGCCGAGCCGGTGGGCGAGCGGCGCGTAGATGTCGCGCGTCTCGGCGGCGATGCGCTGGCGGCGCTCGACCGGCAGGAACTCGATCGTGCGCATGTTGTGCAGCCGGTCCGCGAGCTTGACGAAGATGACCCGCAGGTCGCGGGACATGGACAGCAGCATCTTGCGGAAGTTCTCGGCCTGGGCCGCCTCGCGGCTGTCGAAGTGGAGCCCGGACAGCTTCGTCACCCCCGAGACCAGACCGGCGACCTCCTTGCCGAAACGCTTCTCGACGTCCGCCCCGGTGATCGCCGTGTCCTCGACCACGTCGTGGAGCAGAGCGGCGCAGGCGATCGAGGTGTCGAGCCGGGCGTCGAACAGCTCGAGCAGGATGCGGCACACCTCGACCAGATGGGTGATGAACGGCTGCCCCGAGTCCCGCTGCTGGTCGCCGTGGGCCTGGTCGGCGAAGTCGAACGCGGCGGCGACGCGGTCGCGGTCCACCTTCGGGGCCCGCTCCTCGAGCTCGGCGAGCAGGGCCGCACGCTGCTCGGGATGGGCGCCGGCGCCGTTCACGACGGCCGCAGGCCCTTCAGCTTGAGCTGGAGGCGCACGGTCCCGTTCCACTCGTTGCGCGTCGGCACCGCCAGCGCCGCGCAGCGGCCGGCGCGCCGCACCGCCGCCGCCTCGCCGCCGAGCCCGAAGCCGATCGCCTCGGCGGCGCCGGTGCCGTCGCGCAGCGTGAGCCGCAGGTGCTTCCCGCCGCCGACCACCGAGACCGCGGCGACCTCGGCCGGGGCGAGGTGGAACACCGGCTCCGGGTTCTCGAGCCCGTGCGGCGCCAGGCGCTCGATCCATCCGACCAGCCCGAGGTCGCACTCCCCGAGCGTGAGCGCGGCGTCGTACTCGAGCCGTCGCACCCGTGCCGCCGGCCCGGCGCTCTCGCGCACCAGGCGTTCGATCCGCTCGCGCAGCTCCGGCAGCCGCTCGCGGGCGACCGTGAGGCCCGCCGCGAGGGCGTGCCCGCCGTGCGCCTCGAGCAGGTCGTCGCAGCCCTCGAGCACGCGCTGCAGGTCGATGCCGGGCACGCTGCGGCCGGAGCCGCGGCCGCGCCCGCCGTCGAGCCCCACCAGCACGGTCGGCCGCTGGAAGCGCTCGACCAGCCGCGAGGCGACGATCCCCAGCACGCCCGGGTGCCAGTCCTCGGACCACAGCAGGATCGAGGCGCAGCCGGGCCAGTCGAGCTCGCGCTCGACGCGGGCGATCGCGTCCGTCGCCGCGCGCTCGTCGAACGCCCGCCGGCGCTCGTTGTCGTCCTCGAGGCTCTCGGCGCACGCGCGCGCCTCCCCCTCGTCGCGCGCCATCAGCATCCGCAGGGCCTGCCCGGCGTCGCCCATGCGCCCGGCCGCGTTGATCCGCGGCGCCAGCACGAACGCGACCTGACCGCTGGTCACGGTGCGCCCGGCGAGCCCCGAGCGCTCGAGCAGGGCGCGCAGGCCCAGGTTGCGCGTCCGGTTGAGCCGCTCGAGTCCCAGCGTGGCGAGGATGCGGTTCTCGCCCACGAGCGGCACCACGTCGGCGCTGGTGCCGAGCGCCACCAGGTCGAGGAACTCCTCGGCGCGGCGCGCCCTCCCGCGTTCGCGCAGCAGGGTCTCGACCAGCTTGTAGGTGACCCCGACGCCGGCGAGCGACTTGAAGGGATAGGGGCAGCCGGGACGCAGCGGGTTCACCACCGCGACCGCCTCGGGCAGGGCGGGGCCGGGCGCATGATGGTCCGTGACCACGGTGTCGATCCCCAGCGCCCGCGCCCGCGCCACCGGCTCCAGCGCGGTGATCCCGCAGTCCACCGTGACGATCAGCGTGCAGCCGAGCGACCGCGCCTCCTCGACCGCGCCGAGGGAGAGTCCGTAGCCGTCGCGCGTGCGGTGCGGGATGCGCCAGTGGACGCGACCCCCGAGCTCGGCGAGCGTGGTGTGGAGCAGGTAGGTCGAGGTGATGCCGTCCACGTCGTAGTCGCCCTGGACCAGGATCGACTCGCCCGCGTCGAGGGCCTTCCGGATGCGGTCGCTGGCGCGGTCCAGGTCCCGCAGCCGCGACGCCTCGTGGAGGTCGTCCGCCGCCGGGGACAGGAACTGCCGCGCGCGGTCGGCATCGCCGAGGCCGCGGTTCACCAGCACGTGGCCGATCGCCGGCGGCGCCCCCAGCTCGCGTGCGAGCAGGATCGCCCGCTGCGGCTCGGCACGCGGGTGGAGGACCCATTCGGGTGCGGCGGGTGTGGTGATCATGGCGTCCGGAGGATCGGGAGGGGCGTCGGGCTCGGGCTCGACCGCACGCTAGCAGCGGCGCGCGGCCGGGGCAACCGGCACCCGCCCTTCAGCGCGCCCCGGCGCCCAGTCGCTCGCGCACCGCCGCGACCCGCGCCGCGCCGCCCGGGAGCGCGGCGGC